>CAXGTB010000115.1:0-4755 GCA_964012565.1 uncultured euryarchaeote
GCTACGAAATTCTCGAACATCTCTTTCCCAAATTCGGAATCATTTACTTCAGGATGAAATTGCAATCCGAAGCGAGTCCCCTCATTGTTTTCCATTCCCTGGACATTACAGGAATCACTAGATGCGGTTATGAAAAACCCATCAGGAACTATGTGGACTTCATCGTTATGACTTTCCCAAACAGTCTGAGTTTCTGCTGTATTTGCAAAAATAGCACCGCCTCCCTCAATCAAATTGATTACCATCGCTCCATACTCAGGTTCAGGAGATTCTCTAGCATCTCCTCCGTAATGCCTTGCCATGAATTGATGGCCAGCACAGATTCCCAGGATAGGGATTTCCAAATCTAAAAACGCAGCACAGTTACCTAATTCTCCAGATAGGCCGATCCTTGCGGCGCCCCCTGATAGAATCAAACCGTCAAGTTCCCTCAACTCTTCTACGGGAGTAGAATTTTCAATTATTTGGGTGTCAACCCCCAAGTATCTCAGCATTCTCCACTCTCTATGGGTCCACTGGCCGCCGTTATCGACAACATCGATGACCAGTTTGTCCTCTGCCATGTGTTTCTCTGTCCGCGCGCCACCCATGAACATTGCTTGTGTCAAAGGACACCTTCAAAGAGGGGAGGCCGGTCGCGGAGATGAGCGTGAAGGATATGGCTGACCTTACAGTAGACTACAAATGTGCAAATTGTGGCGCTATCCAAAGTTTTACTCGTGACCGTGAAGGAAAGTGGCAACCTGCAATGACATGCAAGGCTTGTGGTTCTCGAATTTTCATTAAATTACGAAGAACTGGACACAAAATCCTCGACGCAGAGTGAACCATTCTAACCGAGGGGTTGAAAGACCCATTCGCTAACAATCTTGTTGATGGCATCGTGGCTTGAGTCATACGCTCCTCGTCGGTTCGACGAATTGGCGATGAATGAGTCCATCAGGTCCAATTTAGAGCGCGTATCTATTCAGGCAAATCCACCACATCTGATTATCGCAGGACCAGCAGGTGTTGGCAAGACAGCTGCTTGGCGCCTTGTAGCAAGGCAAATTCTTGGCCCGTCGTGGAAATCAACAACTCATGTTTTGCAAGCCCGAGATTTAGCAAAAACCGCTGGAGCAATGAAGAAATTCGAGGAATTTTTACGCCCTGAAGGAACGAATTCAGGAGACACACTCGCAGGGCGCTCCTCTCTCGACTCCTTTGATGTAAACCTGACCAAGGCAGCAGAAGGAGATGCACCTCCTGCAGGCAAAGAGAATCGAGAGATAAATAGTGAAGGCGGGCGCAATGTGTCACGATTGATAATAATTGAAGACGCAGACCATCTTGGCCCAACTAGGCAACCATATTTGCGACGAATGATGGAATCCACATCCTCGACCTCCAGGTTTATTTTTACCGCCAGGTCACCATCCAGATTGATTGATGCTCTGCGCTCTAGATCAAAACAAATCAGAATTTCTGCAACTACCAAAGATGCCATTACTCGCCGTTTAGAAGAAATTTCTGAGAAAGAATCCTTGGCTCCAGTGCGCGGAATATTAGGAGATATCTCTCACGTTTCTAATGGGAATTTACGTCGCGCGGTTTTTTTGCTAGAACTTTTGGCAAGAAGCAAAAAACTCCAAGATCGCAAAAATTTGCAACAAGTCGTCGCGGCAACAACCCTGGTTGGAGTTCAACAAGTTCTAGAAGAAGCTCTTCGGGGAAGAGTTCACGATTGGCGTTGGGAAAAGCAAGGAGGCCGAAACAAGAGGGTGCTGAAAGGCGCACTAGGTGCTCTTGACCAATTGATGAATGAACACGCACTCGAAGCGGAAGATGTGGTTTTACACATACACAGATTATTGACCACCGGCCGATTATTGTTAGAAGAATCGATGCTTTGTGATCTGTTGGATGCATTAGCGGATTGCGATGTCAAACTTCAAACCTCGATGCATGGCAGAATACAATTGGAAGAATTCCTTCATCGAGTTAAGGAAATCGCACTAAGTCAAACGGTTTGATGGCGGACACGGCAGGATTTGAACCCGCGATCTGTGGCTTAGGAGGCCACCGCCTTATCCAGCTGGGCCACGTGTCCATGCCAAGCGGCGAGGAACTCTTTGAACAACCTATCGCTACTCGAATTCGCCAAAAAGGACATACCATTGTGCGTACTGCCTAGTGTCATGTCTGAAGGGCCATCATCAAAGAAGGTGGTCCCGGGAAGAGAATCTAGCTTACCTAACCCGTACAGCAAAGACTTCGATAGAGGCGAAGACTCGACTTCACTTTCCTACCAAGATTATGAGACATCCGAAAACCATCGTCTGAAATTTGGTAGGATTGCTAGCAATCCTGTGTTGCTGATGACCCGCCGAATTGTGGGATTACTAATGGCCCTTACAGCTCTAGCCGGAGTCGTCGCTCCATTCCATCCTCTAGCAAGACCGACTCTGATGATACTTCTTTGGATACCAATGTTGGTAGTATCAATAGGCCCGGCATTTATTGCAGGCGAGAGGGCCATGACGGCTCTAACCCTACGCTCCTCTCTTTGGAAAGAAGAGGCGATTGTCAAAGGAATCCGTAGAGACATGATGGCTGAACCAGGAATGGATCGTATCAAGGCAGGTTTGAATGACGTCCGTCTACACAACGCAACCGCAACAATTCTGGCCACAGCGTCAATTTTCTTACTCATAATTGCAGCCGGACTAGAACCAAACGGCCTTGCTTACAATCTTGTATTGCTTGTTACTTTAACGACTAGTCTTGCATTATCTTTCCATGCCATTTTTACTACCGATTCTATCAAAAAATTAGGAGACGAATTACCATATTTGGTTCTGCATTCTCCGACGCACCACCCAATGAAATTGGACACCATTCTCGGTGACTTAGTGTATGCTCATCTCGACCCTGACCACTCTCTATTGTGGAATCTTTGGGAAAATAATCTACCAAAATCATTGATCAAAGGAGTGGATAAAAAACAAGCCCGAGAGCGGCTGTTATACCTTTTACACCTAAACAATAGGGGCGAATTGAGCGATGAAGATACAATGAATGAATTGAAAGAATTCATCAAATCAACTGCGATTGACAAATTACTCTTCGATGAAAATGCATCATTCAATTGGGTGAAGCTACAGAGATTGATCGCTCATGCTAGGGCCTGGCAAATCGAAGTTTTTGATTTACTAGATCGCCTCCAAAGCGATTTATTATCAGGCGCCGCCTCAATCACGCAGAATCAATGGCGAATGGATATGGCGCTTGCAGATAGATGTAGCAACAGAACAGGGCACCTCTTCATTGCACTAAACAATCAGACTGCAAAGAACCGCCACCTCAGAGTAGAGGTAATCGTTCCTGGAGGAATGCCAGAGAGCCAAGAACATCGTTTCGAATTGCACTCTTGTCCTGGTCCAGAAGGGCCTGTAAAAATTGCAGATCCTTTGGTTGAAGACGCACTTGATTGGATGCCGAAATATCTCGAAAAAGGAGTGGTTTTGTGGATTGGCGTTGCCTGGAATGAAAATGTCAAAGGACGCCGAAATGTCCAAGTTATTCTCAGGGATGACGATGGTAATGTTCTAGATTCGCGAATAATCAAAACCAATGTGCTGGTGGGCGAAAGTAACATCTCTCGTCAGCGCTTAAAGCGCATGCTTGGAGCCAGAGTTATGGGCGAATCAACGCTGCCTGTTTTGGAATCCACTTCAGCATCGGCATGAGAATTTATGCGCGTTGCTTATCACATGCTCACCCTTCGCAGGCTCCACCGGAGGTGGAGTAGATGGAAGCATGGGACATCATCGTTATCGGAGACGGACCCGCTGCGCTAAGGGCGTCGGCAAAAGCAGCAAAGGCAGGAGCATCAACTCTGATGATGTCTGCAGATAGTTTGGGTGCTGGCAATAATTCCGCCATCGATGGGCTTGCAGCCCCTCTGAAAGAAAGTACGACAAAATCTCATAGAGACGATACAATCCGAGCAGGAGGCTTCCTTTGTGACCAGGACATTGTATCGACGAGAGTATCTGAAGCAACTCGACAAATCGATCTTCTAGAACGATGGGGCGTTATCTTCCGAAGAGATGCTGACGGGATACCGCTTGTCAGAAAGGCTGCCGGGCACTCCTTGCCGCGACTGGCTGGAGCCGGAGACTCTATGGTTCGAGAAACACAACAAGTTCTCGAAGAACAATGTATGAAACACGGCGTAATACGCAGAGGAGATCAGATTCCACTTCAATTAGTTCATACTAATCAGCAAATACACGGCCTCATCTCTTTAGACATGACAACCGGCCAACTAAATTCACTCCAAGCCAAGAGTATCATAATTGCTGATGGAGGATATGAAGGCGCGTGGACTGGAAGCAACATTGGCTTAGGTCTCGATTTAGTACTACGGGCCGGATTAGCTGCCAGAGATCTTGAGTTCGTTGGATGGGCGCCGTTAGGAGTAAGTGGAACAAACGTAGTTTTGCCGATTGGCCTACTTGCTGATGGAGCAACATTACACCATTCTAACGGCACACCAATCGAAGTTGAACTTACAGCAGACTCAACAACAATCGCTAACGCAGTTGGCGCTAGTTCAGACGCAGTATTGGACGCTAGAAACATGGGCGAATCATCTGTGTGGTGGGCTCAAACATTTGAGATGGTTAGCCAAAGACTTGGAATTAACATGAACAAACAAACAGTGCCCATCAGTCCAAGAGTAGCTACCACAATTGGCGGCATTCCTACCGA
>CAXGTB010000116.1:0-4708 GCA_964012565.1 uncultured euryarchaeote
TGGAGCCGTTTTCCACACTCCAAGTCAGTTGTCCAACTTTAGATAATCCAACCTCGTTCCCTTGCGAGTCTTTAGCGATTGGCACAATGTGGAAAGTAGTTCCACTTTGAACAGTAATTCCGTATGGTATCTCTAGCAAATCCGGATTTCCTGGAACTACGTTGAACGTAACACGTGTCTCTAATTCAAGATAGATTATTCTCATTACAGCACTACCGACTGTATCTGGATTCCATGTCAAATTGTCATGATCAATTTGCCCGTTTTGACATCGCCACAATAAATCTCCCGCAACTGGATTTCCAGCACGGTCGATCAAAGTGGCATTAAGATGAACTTCGTCATCAATGCTAACCTCTGTTTGATTGAACATCGATTGTATGTCTACTGGCCACCCGGGAGATACCATGACGGATGTAGAGGAATTAACCCCTCCACTAGATGCTGTAATGGTGGCACTACCTGTCATTCCGGGTGTGAAAAGACCGTCAGCATCGATTGAACCAGAACTAGAGCTCCAATTGATTTGTTCGTTAATTGGATTTCCTGAAGAGTCCTTTACAATGGCCGAAAACCGAATTACTTGATCGGCGCTAACTGTTTGAACATGAGGGTCAATGTCAATACTCGCTGGTGTGTTTGCAAATGCTGGAGTGGAAAATTGAACCAGTACCAAGGCAACCAAAACAGATAGAACCAGTCTTTTCACACAAATCCCCTTAAATTCTTAACATCCAATCATACTAATTGTTTCGATTAATCATTCCCAAGGTTCCCATTCAGACCTATCGTTATCCCAATAGTACCAAGTTCCGTCATCAGCTTCTGCCCATGCAGTGCCATCATCATCGTCTATTCTAAACTCTACAGCCCAATCGGGTTGAGGTGGAGCATAGGTTTGAACTGGTGGACCGCTAGGACCTGGGCCAGTTGGACCAGTTCCAGTTCGACTTCCAGCCGATGGCTCTTCTTCCTCTTCCTCGTACTCGTAGTCGTCATCATCATCGTCATCATAATCATCAGAACCTGATCTGAAGACCATTACAATAACAACTAACAATACAATCACAACAAGAATAGCTAGTATTCCACCTGCATAGTATAGAGTACCGCCTGCCTCAAAGAATCCCATAAACGTCCCTTCAACAGTAACAGTGCCTGAAGCATCTTTATTGTGTACAGAGATGGTTACAGTCTGTTCTCCATCATCTAGAGTAGTGATTGTCCATTTTCCATTCTCTGTTTCTTCAGCAGTCATCCTTCCTGTTAGTGTAACCTTAGTATCAGGAGGCACAGGTATCTGGTTTTCCCACGCATCAAATGTCTTGACTTCAATATCAAATGATTCTAGTTGGATAACAGATTCTTGAGAGATAGTCAACTCAATTCGGTTTACTGTCTGATGTGCCGAGACGGTTACTGTCCATTCTCCTTGTGCTGGATTAACCGCTCCTGGTGCACGGAATGTGAAGTTATGTTGTCCTGCCTTTGTTGCGCTCCAGTTATACTCTCCACTAGCTCCGTCAATGGTAGTTTTTGGCACTGGTTTGCCATCCTTAAACCATAATACGGTTTGAGGGAAGGTATTGCCATCACTATCTGTACCTGTAATCGTTATTGGATATACGTCTCCTGCCTTTGCAGTATTCGCTAGTACATCAATATCTACAGATACAGCAACACCCTTTGTTACATTGATATTAACAGAGGCAGTAATGTTGTAACCACCGTTCGATATTGCCCATGCTGTTATGACATAATCACCAACAGTTCCGGCTTCCCAAACTCCATCATTGTCAAGTATAAGTTGGGTGATGTTTGTTGGGTTAGCTAACGTTCCTTCGACAGGTGTGTCGACAACATCCCACAATGTGTATGTGGTTATTGAGGAATTGATTGGGTTATTGTTTGCATCAAATAAAATTGCATTGAAAATCAAATTCTCATCCGCATTGATATTTTCGTTTACTTCAGGTTCTACTAACAACTCTTCATACCATTCATCCAATGTGATTTGAGTCAAATCTCCGTGAGTAACTGAAATTTCAATGATTGCAGTTAGTGTAACATTGTCGTCAGTGTATGTAGAGCGTAATGTATACATGTTTTCAGAGGCGAAGAAAGGAACGAATCGTGTAGTTGAGCCATATGTCATTTCTTGTAATACACTTTGATCGGAATATAGGATGTGTTCAACATTCCATGCTACGTTTTCAGTCCACTTATTTCCGTCAGCATCAGTTGCCTTGACCTTCACAGTAACTTCGTCATCAGCAGTCATATTCAATTGAGCATTTCCTGGTTGCTCGACTGAGTCTATTACTAAGATTAGACCGGTAATAGCTCCTTCAGTAACTTGTACAAGTACAGTGTTTTGCATACCTGCATAACTTGCTGTAATCGACTTTGAACCACGTCTTTGGGCTTCCCAAACTGCAGGCTGTCCCGCAGTAATCTGTCCATCACTAATAGTCCAATTTTCTTGAGGAATCACTACTGAAAGACGGTTGCCCATGATATCAATTCTAGTGGTATTGAGCCACACGCTATCATCTGCTGTAACGAATGTCGAGGATGCATTGATTTCTAGAAGGTCCATTTCGCCATGATCAATTTGTATTGGAATTTCATAGTAAAGTCCACTTGTTGAAGTCATGTTGATTACGTAATTTCCAACGGTCACTGCAAAGAATGTACCGTTTGATTCAGTGAATACTCCTCCACCAACAGTCCAAGTAATTCCTCCGCCATCATTTATGTCAAGCAAGTTTCCAAACTGGTCATACAAAGTCCAATTCAATTCACATGTCTTACCTGCTTTGATTACGTCTTCACACCCAGTTGTATCATAGTATGTTGGTGCACCACCTATCACGGTAACTGTGACATCAATTGTTTGTGAATTCCAGCCAACAGTAATTGTTTGTACTCCTGAACTGTAAGGTTGGAATGTTGAACCAGTCATTGTTCCATTTGTAGGGGAATACGAGATAGTAATTCCTGGTACTGTGTTTCCATGTTGGTCTTCAACAGAAGCCGAAATGGTAAATGTATCATCAGCAGTAATCTCTTCTTCAATATCGTCAACGATTAACGTAACAGGGGAACCTGGTGTTACAGTAATTGATTCTGTTACGCATATGACTCCGAAACAAGCGGTTACATCATGAGATCCTACCAGTTGAGGAGTAAATAATCCGGTTGAGTCTATTGCTCCGTTAGTTACAGACCAAACAACATCTTCTGAGATCATACCACCTGCTAAATCGGTTAAGATATGTGAAAATTGAACTTGAGTATCCGCATCAGTAGTTGATCCTGATGGTGAAACTGAAACCGAATTGACATCGGTGTAATTCATTACAATCTTCGGGCGATAATCTAGGTTACTTTCGCTTGAATAGAATTCAACCCATGCAGGTGATCCTGATGCTGTTGAAGCAATGACTATCCATCCGTGATCTCCATTCATTTGCATTGCATCATGTCCAATGTCAAGCCAGACATCAGTTGTCCCTGAATTGATTGTTGTGCTTGAAATTGGGGTAGCCTTGTATTCTACTCCTGCAGCCATTCCGCCAGTACTCCATGCTACTCCAGATTGAGAATTACTCCACGAAGATCCAGATTGAGTCCATGCGTTGGTTAACAATTGGTGTACGCTAAGTGTGATTGCACCATTTGCTGCCCCTTCAACTTGTAAGTGGATTGCAGCAGAGTGAATCTTTGCAGTCAATGGCAATGGGATTTGGTTATTATCTAGGGCAAAAATCATTCTGCATTCAGTACCTAATCCTTCACAATCAGTACCTACCATCATTGAATCTGAACCGTGATTTTGGTTAGGGAAACCACTTCCAATGTACGAGTCTCTTACATTTGTGTGTCCAAAGTCAGCAACTTCATTTCCAGTTTGGAATGTATAAGTCCACGTGTGGTCATTATTGTAAGAATGGTCGACAGGGGAACCGATTGCGAACGCTCTTCGACTAGAAGATGGTCCTGGAATCGATCCGTTGATTGCTTGTACCCACCATGTGTAAACTTCCCCATCGGTTAGGTTTTGACTGAATGTGAATGTTGTACCATTAATTTCACCATCGAGCCAAGATTTGTATTTCTGCTCTCCGTCAGAATCAGCAATGGTTACGATATATCCTGTCGCATTGGTCACACTGTTCCAAGAAAGTTGAGGCTTATCTAGAGGTCCTAATTCCCATGAACTTGTATTGTACAATATTTCACCATCTCCAGGATATACTAAGCTAGGCTGTGCAGGGGGTATTACTCCGTCTACGTTGTCAACATAATCTAGCACAAGTTTAGGTCTGTAATCACTATGTGTGTTGTCGAAGAATTTCTGTCCAGAATTAGGAGTTCCAACTGATTGTAGCATAATTGACATTGTTTTATTTCCATTAGCAATATTAGATTGTGCTAGTGAAGTTATATCCCATACTTGCCATCCATTGGTCGGAGATACCAGTAAAGTTGAGCGAGTAATCTCACTAGTTGAGCAACTTGGGTTATTATTCCAAGTGACATTGTCTTCATTGAATATATCACAAGCATGTGCGCTTACTGTAAGAGAAGATGTACCGGTTACGTTGTGTCTGTATAGACTCAACAATGCTCCAGTTGGTGTCATAGCATTAGGGAATGGTAGTTCGGATAGATCGAATGTCAAGATAATCTTTGACTCTCCTGA
>CAXGTB010000117.1:0-4650 GCA_964012565.1 uncultured euryarchaeote
AATCCCTGTACACGGACCTCGCTCGCATCGGTTTCTGGCCACGACTTGACATGTCCAAAATGTCGTGCAGACCGCTTACGCGGGCTAAACGCCATACTACCACGTCTTGGGTGACTTCTCTTTGCCATATGTTCGGCCTCCTATGTTTCGTTACTCCGCATTGGCCCCCCGATAAGGGGCGTACAGAGGCTCTCTAGGCTAGGGAGTAGCCGTGACACCGGCTCTCAGTCCACGACCGGGACCGAGAGTTATGGGATGCATCGCATTGCCCACAGTGTCTGGCAACTCGCCTTTCGAGCAGGTTGCCGACTTACCTTCCCTATATGAGTGGTTCGGTCAAGAACGGCGCATAGGGCCGCTGGGCTCTAATGTAATTTGACGGTTATCAAGCATTGCGGTAATTGTCACGAAAAATCAATCCTCTTATGCAAATCCTCTTGACCCCCCGCCCTGTAATCACTGGCCATGACGCCGATGTTGTCTCACCCCAACCTTCGCGACGGGGTCGAGGCTAGAGCATATCAATTGCTTGCTGCCAAACAAGCGATATCTGGCTCAACTCTACTGGTTATGCCAACTGGTTTAGGAAAGACTGCAGTCCAGTGGATGGCTATGGCTGACGCTTTGGAAGGAAAGGGAAAGATTGTGTTGGTGGCTCCAACAACAGGTCTAGTTGCACAACAAGCAAGAATGGCTAAAGAATTCATCAATTTGGAAAAGGAAAGAATCGTAACTATGACGGGTTCGGATAGGCCCGCAAAGCGCGAGGAAATCTGGAAAGATGCAAAAATTGTGATGGCAACTCCTCACGTGATAAGAAACGATGCAAGGAATGGTAGAATACTACTTTCAGAAATCGATTTGTTAATCGTCGACGAAGCCCATCATGCAACTGGTTCAGATTCAATGGCTCAACTTGGAGACCTATATCTTGAAGCTTCTTCAAATGCAATGATATTGGCTGCAACAGCTTCACCTGGAGTAAAGGCTGCAAAGGTTCTGGAAGTAATTCAAAGGCTTGGCATAGAGAGGCTCCACGTAACTAGGCGTGACGATGATTTAGTCCAGCCTTACATTACATCGATGGACATAAAGAAACATGAGTTGAATCTTCCAGAAAAGTTGCATGAAATAATTAGGCCTCTAAGAATACTGGAATCAGAAGAAGCCGAATTCTTATCTCGATCAGGTTTTTTGGTTAACCCCGGTAGAATAACAACCGCTGCTATCGAAGAAGCACAAAGAAGAGCAAGTGCTGCAATCGGCAGAGGAGATGCCAGAGGTTATGATGCAGCAAAAAGAATCGGTGACTTGAGACGCCTACATAGGCTGTTAGACCTGCTGGACACTCAAGGATTGAAATGTGCAGTAAAATATCTTGAAAGAGCGAAATTCGAAAAGGATCGCAAAACCAAGAGATTCCTATCTATGCCACAAGTTGCTGAATTACTTCGAGACCATAAGAATGGAGAAGAATATCATCCAAAGCCAGATTTGGTTACAACTCTTGTTGAAAATGGTTTGAAGAATGATGGTAAGGTGATCGTATTTACAGAATACAGAGATACCGTGGACAATTTACTTGAACTCTTGGAGAATAATCCAAAAATAAAACCCGGGAAATTCGTAGGTCAAGCAAGCAAGGGAAGCCAGATAGGCATGAAACAAAAAGAACAAATTGCCCAACTGCAGAGATTCAAAGATGGAGAAATTAACGTATTAGTCGCAACCAGTGTAGGAGAAGAAGGTCTTGATGTACCAGCCGCTGATAGCGTAATTTTATACGAACCTGTTCCAAGTGCAATTCGTGCAATTCAACGACGAGGACGTACGGCTAGACAAAGGGATGGCGATGTCCACATACTTATCGCAAAAGGAACTCGTGACGAGTATGTACAACAGGCTTCAATGAAGCGTGAGCAATTGATGTATAGAACTTTAGGATCCTTACAAAAACAATCACGACTACCAAAAAGGGCAGCCCCTAGAATAGGTATTTTAGAAGATTTCAAAGTGGATGACCAAGATGTTGATTCATTTATTTCATCTGAAGAAAAACGGCTGTTTAGAGAGAAGGAAATAATTGACAAATCTCCTGTTGCTACCAAAAAACCACCACAAAAGAAAGTTGAATTAATCAATCGGCCACGTAACCAAAAATCACTAGCAGATTTCTCCCCTACATCTACTGTAAAAGAAACAGAACAATGGTGGGAACCTGTTCTTGATGGTACAGTTTCGCACTCAAGAGATAAGGAAACAAAGGCTTCAGAAGCAGCACAAATTGAAGTACTTGCGAATAGCCTTGAGAGTGAAACTCATTCAACCATAACAATTGATCATCGGGAAGCAAACTCAACACTGCCTGCAATGTTGAAGCTACATGGCCATCAGGTAACTATGCAGAGCCTTGCAGTGGGTGACATTCGCATATCTGACCGAATTTTAATCGAAAGGAAAACTGCCAGAGACCTGATTGATTCACTAATTGATGGAAGATTAATTCATCAAGCAAGAAGACTACACAGTGCAGCACCTAGACCATTATTGATAATCGAATCCATAGAATCGAATCGAGTGCATCCAAATGCAATACATGGCGCTATGGCATGGGTTACTCTAGACCTAGGATTGCCTGTGTTGATGACTGGATCTCCGGAACAAACTGCTAGATTCATCTCGATTGCGGCTAAAAGAGAATCAAGAGTGTTGGATCTATTGATGACACATCAAAGAAGAAGAAATCTGGACGCCGAAAAAGCAGCAATAAAAGCAGCTTCTGCAGAAATCATGAATATAATTGGAGGTAAAACCACCACAGGTGTTCTTTCACAAAAATGGGATGATGAAGTCCTAAGTAAAAGGACAAAAATGATATCGGATTTGCCAGGTATTGGGGTCGTCACAGCAAGAAAGATTATGCAAGAAGTAGAAGGTATAATGGGACTATGCCTGCTTAGTGAGCAGGAACTTGCAAGCATTGAGGGAGTATCTTCAATCCAGGCTAAGGAATTATTCAAATTCCTTCACGGATAATCATGAACCAATCAGCATTGCACGAGTTTTTAATTGTGCAAATCTATCTGGGAAATGGCCGAGTGCAAATGCAATAATTTCTGTTAGATTTACTGCTGGAAGGTTTGTATCTTTATTGGCAACTCTACCAGCTTTACCTTGATATGAATCTAGATTTGCGTGTGAAAGAGTACATGCGGTAACAATAACTTCTGCTCCAGCATTCTTAGCGTCATTGAGAACTCTTGCGGTCATCTTCATTACTGAATCGCCAAGTGATAATAGAGACGGATTTCCAACACTAGAGGTCTTTGTCTTGTATTCAACAGGTGTACCGCCAAGTGCAGTAATTAGTTTCTCCATGTAATTTGGATTCCAAGGATCATCCTCTCCACAGGCTCCCTTTCGCTGCATGTGAGGCCCATAATAGCAGGCTACATTCATGTTTAGAGGATTGATAACTGCATTTTCTACCTTTTCCAAACCAATCTCATCAACCAATACATGCAGTAAATGGTTGGTAGAAATTTCATCAGCACTTGCAGTCATCCCCGATGTCTTAGAAAGAACTGTGTTTGCATTAGCAAGTGCGATTGGGTCATTACGGAATGTCTCCAATGCATCATGTAAAATACCCTGAGCAGAAGCACAGGCGGTTATGATATCATGACCATTTTTCTCTGCTAATGCAATATTCCTAGCATTTAGAGCAAGTTGCAAATCTCTATTTCCTTGTCTGATGATGTTGCCACCGTCGCTATTGTATCCTACTATCTCGATCAAATCAATACCCAGTGATTTACACAGAGGTTGAATTGTATCTTCAACCTCAAAAGAGGACTGACGAGCTACATTTCCTGGATAATAAGAATACTTTACCACAAAATCGCCTCAAAACCTACTCTCTAACTCATTGAAAATTGCGACTACTTCGTGATGATTAGCAATCTTCCCATTGAACATATTCGGAATTTTACCGATTCCTGCTGGAGGAACTAACATCCCTTGGAAACCACGCATAATTGGCCCACCATTTCTAGTAAATCCAAGCATCATTCTCAATGAAACGCCGTTCATTATGTTGGAGCCAAGTCCCAGAGGACCTAATACAGAACGGTAGAGAGTCGTTTCGTTTACATTTCCAGACATCTTCACTGAACGTGAATAGTGCTTAACGAGTCTGCCACTTCTTCCAGTAAACTTGTACTCTGCTAGAAGCCTCGCTCTAGCCTCGTAAAGTGAATCAGCTGCTTGTGAACCATCTATACCATGCCTCTGAATTGAAGAAATGTCTGCTTCATCCCAAACTCCACCTTTGCCCTGCATGAGATCAAACATTTTCTTGACATGCTTTGAACCTGCACGTGGGTCTTGGCTTCTGACCCACCTTTGGAGAGCGATTCCTGGGCCGGAATAATTGTCATCAACATCATAAGTATCAGACATAGAATTAACCAATTGAAGAGATCCAACATCTGCCAACGTGTGTAAGTTGGTAGCTTCTGCAGAGGTCATTATTCCCATTGCTGCTCCCGAAATTAGTTTCTCTCCCTGTCGAGGATCTGCATCCATCCAAGGACTAGATTCGGCACGCTCTGAGTCATATCTGTCATAGGATACCATCAGGTCCTTGAC
>CAXGTB010000118.1:0-4596 GCA_964012565.1 uncultured euryarchaeote
TCAACAAGCGCACTTCCTAGCAATTCTGGAACGCTAACTATCACAGTTACAGAACCTGATTCAAATATTTCAAGTCAGATCCAGATTCAATTATCGGTCCTGCCTCGTTATCTCCCAGCCATAGACGCTTCAAGTGCCGGAGATAATGGGTTAGTAACTATGTCACCAGGTGATAGTGTCAATTTGTCATTAATGGTAATGAATGATGGAAATGTGAACGACACAATACTACTTTCTGTAGGGCAAACCCCTGACCTCGTTGCATTTTGGTCAAATTGGACAAGCGGAGGAGGAACTAACAATACTAGTGGCAATAACACCGGCGGTAACAACACTGGTGGCAACAATACCGGTGGCAATAACACCGGCGGTAACAACACTGGTGGCAATAACACCGGTGGCAACAACACAAGTGGCAACAACACAAGTGGCAATAACACTGGTGGCAACAATACCGGTGGCAATAACACCGGTGGCAACAACACAAGTGGCAATAACACTGGTGGCAACAATACTGGAGGGAATTCCTCAGGGTCAGGATCAAATGGAATTTCCGCTAAATCAGGCCAAACTGGATGGGAAGTTAGATTCAATGATGATGTATTAGATATGATGTCACCTGGTGAATCTAGGACTGCTAACCTTCGGATCTCACTACCAGGCGACTTAGATCCCGGATTCTACGGATTCACATTATTTGCAGCAAGCGCTTTGGGTAACTTCTCGGTTAACACAACTTTAGTCGTTAATGTCACCGCAATCCACGATTTATCTTTCACTCACAATAATGGTGAAATCTTGTTACCTGGAAACAATACTACTACTACTGTAGAAATTACAAGTCTCTCTAATGCAGATGGAAACTGGACCTTCGAAGCAATGGTAGAATCTGGAGATTGTTCGGTAGAGCTACCGATATTGCAGGCAGCAATAATTGAAGACGACACATACGACCTCGATGCAATCATTACAGCAGGCGTAAATACTCATGTGAATGATGTATGTGCAATCAAGTTGCAAGCCACTCTAGATCATGATACAAGTGTAATCGAACAATATACCTTCACAAGCACAGTTGGCGAAGCATGGGGCCTATCAATGGTTATTCCAACTTCGATAAAGTTGGACGTTGACACACTAGAATCGTTCAATATCGCCATTGCAAATGATGGAACTGAAGAAGATACGATTTCATTGATTGGAATCGATTCGGAAGGAATCTCATTCACAAATCCTGAACCAGTAACTCTCTCTCGAGGAGAATCACAATATGTAGTGATGGAAGTTTTGATTAGCCCTTCACTTGTAGGAAATATCACTCTCAACTTCACTATTTCTTCAACAAATAGCGGTACTTCATCTGTAAGTGATAGCGGAGTATTTGAAGTTAAAGAATATGCAGAAATATCTATTTCTGGACCTCAAGATAATCGAATTGTAATCGTTCCTGGTCAGAACTCATCCATTATTGTAAACATCTCA
The DNA here is from genome assembly GCA_964012565.1 of uncultured euryarchaeote. Classification (GTDB taxonomy): domain Archaea; phylum Thermoplasmatota; class Poseidoniia; order Poseidoniales; family Poseidoniaceae; genus MGIIa-K1. The sequence goes on from CAXGTB010000118.1 coordinate 1,483, forward strand.
AATGATGGAACGAAAAATTTGGATATAACAGCATCAATCAGTGGCTTACCAAACGGAATCACGGTAATGAACGGCCTCGAAAGCCTATCATTAACCGCTGGTGAATCTACTGATGTTGAACTAGAATTACTTGCAGCTAGTGGAATACAACCAATGAGTGCAACCTTCAATCTGACTTTTGATGGAGGATGGTCCTCAACAGGATTAATGCTTGACTTACAGGTCACGGACCGTAATGAAGTGATGGTCGACTCTAGTGAAGACCGAATTATCGCATCTCCTCTAGGGGACTCTAGCCTAACAGTGATGGTTACAAACCTTGGAACATCTACTGAAACATTCGTTGCTGAAATTAACAATAGCGAGTTAAGTGATTGGTTCACAATTAGCGTTGACACTCTCTCACTAACCTTAGATGCTGGCCAATCTGGAAATTTGGTTATCTCTGCAAGAGAAGTAGCAACTGGTGCCCCAATTGCTGGCTCAGAATTGATTGTAAAATTAACTAGTACAGGAGATTCTACTGTATCAGACTCGATCACAATCGACGTAATTCCCCAAATTGCAAATGGCATCATTACAGTAATGAGCGACAATGATGAAGCAAAACCAGGAGAAGCAATTTATGGAAATGTTGTTGTAACAAACACTGGAACTGCAGAGGACACTATGCGCATTAACAGCATAGAAATGGATTGCGACTTAGATGATGCTGAAGTGACTCTGTCACCAAGTATGTCTTCAAGCCCTATTCCATGGTCTTGTACAATCCCAGAAGGAGAAAATGCTGGAATGAAAGCATTAACCTTCAGACTTACTTCAGCAGCAAGGGCCGAAATGATGGTCACATTTAGTGAATCTTACACCGTTGAGCCGACTTGGAATGATAACGTCGTCTCATTCACATTTGACCAAAATGACTTACAATTCGATGACAGCAGTGAACAACAAACCATTTCACTTACAATTTGTAATGAAGCAAATACATTCATAGAAGGTAATTTGGAAGTTGTTGGGAAAAATGAAGCACCAATGAATATTGTATTCTTCAGAGCTGGTGAAACAGGAATGAATTCGACTTACAGTCTTGCAAGTAATGGCTGCCAGGATTTCAGGATGATGCTGACTCCAACTAATATAGATGGATTTGAGGCATCACTAACGATTAATTCCGTAAGCCAAGTATTAGGACAAACCGTTACTGATTCATCCCCAGAACTGCGTGCAGATGTAGAAGGACCACACCTACCTCCTGATGGGTTAGATCTTGGAATAATGGAACTAAACAACAAGAATTCAATCATTCTCCTCTCAACTGGATGGGTCTTATCTCTACTACTAATCACGTATATCCGATTGTTCAGAAAACCTGCTGAGGTCGAAGAGGAAGAAGAGGAAGAAGAAGAAATACCTCTAGGTCCTAATGAAGTTAGAATCGATGAATACAACAAAGTCACATGCACTAATTGTGACGCAAGACTTGGAGTTCCTGAAGGCAGCGAGCCTCCGTTTAGATTTACATGTCCAAAGTGTGACACTAGGATTAGAGTTGTAGAGTGATCATCTTTTTTGAGCGATCAATAGGAAAGCAGTATGGCCAAATGGCCCATTAACAGGTCTCATCCCACCCTTTGAGGTTACACCCCATTGCCTTTCCATCAATTCACCTGCCCATTCCACCGTCAAACCCGCTTCTTCTGAGGCTTTCCAACAGGCTTCTAATTGCGAGGTTGTAGGCGCATAACAAGCGAGACGGCCCCCGAATACAAGATGTGGTGAACATGAAGAGATCGCCGGAGAGTGAACTGGCATATCGAGAATTATGGCATCAAATTCGATGTCAGGAACAACATCTTCTACCATTCCCTCAAGGTGGGTGTGCTTAGGAAACTCTTCGAAACATTCGCTCGCTCTTTGTAAATTTAACAACCCGATACTCCCGTGTTCTTTTCTTGGTTCTGCAGTGACTAAATGACCTGAATTGCCGAGAACTTTAGCAAGATGCAACGAGAGCCCACCTGAGCCAAGTCCTGCTTCCAAAACCGTATCGCCGGACCCAATCCCTAATTTTGTAACAAAAAAACCTGCATCCTTTGCAGAAATTGTTTGAGCTCTTCTAGCCATTCCTGCGATTAATTCTGGTAATTTCGCCGGCATAATTGTAAGATATTTTTGGCCGACTAATACCTCGTCTCCAACTTGAGTTCCTTCGAGTAGTTTTGCAGTATTAATGACTCCCAAGCCCTTGTGCTTGACCATCTCATCAACGACTTCAACAACATGAATTCGACCTTCCTTTTCCATTAGAACCGAATAGTCTGCCATGTCCATGCGAGGAGAAGGGGGCCAAGAACGATTCGCATCGATTTGTGCGAGATACCCCCGTAGGGGGTGGTGACATTTTGTGCACATGTTCAAATACCATGTTTTCCAGTAGACACTTATGACGACCGTACGTTCGACTGCCTACTCAATCGTTGGATTAATGCTTTTGAGCATTTTTGCTTCTTTTGGAGGCCTAATAGCTGACAATGAAGAAGTTGTTCCTGAATTGGAAAAAGAGCCAACTGAATTCGAGGCAACAAGCCCTGGACACCCTGTATTTGCAGAATACATCGGAGCACATTGGTGCCCTCCATGTAGAACTACATCTACAAATCTAAACAGCCTATACAACACAAACGGCGGAGGAGGATCTCAATCTCAAGATTTCACATACGTTTCGTTCTGGGAATCTCAAAATACAGGTTGGCCAAATGACGCTCCTATCAACAGAAGAGCACACCACGCACCTACTGGTTACCCAACCACTGTATTGGGAGATGCAGATAAGAACGGAGCAGATAGCAACTACTACACTTCTGGAGGTCAATCATATGACAGTTACTACCAAAATGGGGGCAACACGGTTAACGGAAATTCTTACTCATTGTCCGTCATACAGTCCGAAAATGGAAATAACATGGACATCTCAATAACTGCAGCTTACACCGGAAGTGGCACTCAAACTGTATTCATGTATGCAGCTGTTACCGAAGAAGTAGGACCTGAAGCCTACTCACAAGGATCTCCGACTCTTTACCCTCACCATGTTTGGAAGAAATGGCTTCTGAA
>CAXGTB010000119.1:0-4546 GCA_964012565.1 uncultured euryarchaeote
TCTGTTTATTTGCCATTACCGGAGATAGTACCAGTTTTGTGCAAATCTTTGCATCTACCTTGGTTACAGTTACTCTATCTCCTAAACTAACACCAGCATTTTTCCTGATGATTCCGTCGACTCTAATGATGTCCATTTTCGCATCTTCCGGCCTACTGCGCCAGTAGATAGCAGCCGTAGAGCGATTATCACCTTTGATTTCAATAATGTCGCCAGGTTTCAAGTCCAAATCATTCTCGCCACTGATGCGTGCTCTACCGTGACCAACATCGCTTGGTATTGCTTTTGAAACCTTCAAGGAAATAGAATCAGAATCTTCGCCAGACATGGATAAACCTCTCCGAGTATTACCTCTTCATCGACCCCCCTTTTTAAATCGCGCATTTTTTCACAGTGCAAGGATTGATGTTGGATGTCCAAGACGCAGGGCCATGACGCACATTTTAGAAGCCGGCTTAGAGTTAATGGATAATAACAATCCAGATGGCCTACCTAAGGTTCGAGGTTACAATATAATCAACGGGAAAATGACATTATCCTCCGATGGTTCTACGTTCATCAGTAAGAATCCGGCAGTGCTGGTTGACGAATTGGGCGAATTCCCACTTTCAACCAGAGATGATGTTCACGAAGCCATCGCAGCAGCACGTTCTGCATTAACTGGCTGGGCTGCAACACCAGCTCCAACTCGTGGTCAAATTATCGGTAACATGGGCCGTTTGCTTATGGAATACAAGGAGGACCTTGTTAGACTTCAATCCCGAGAAATTGGAAAGACTCTGAAAGAGTGTGGCGGAGAAATCCAGGAAGCGATAGACACCTGTTTGTTCTTCCAGTCAGAAGGCCGCCGGCTATACGGGCAGACTGTTAACTCGGAATTGCCAGACAAGGAATTGTTCACATATCGCCGCCCTCTAGGTGTTTGTGGAATTATCAATGCCTGCAATTTCCCATCTGCTGTTCCATTTTGGAAGATGATTCCCGCAATAATTTGCGGTAATACCTGCGTATGGAAGTCGCCACAAGATTCACCGCTGCTATCGTTTGCTTTGGCTAGAGTAATGCATCAAGCTGGGTTGCCCGATGGAGTAATCAATTTAGTTCACGGCAAAGGAAGTGGCGCAGGACAATATATTGTCGATGCTGTAGATGAAGGCTTGATCAACAAGATTTCATTCACTGGAAGCACCGAAGTAGGTAAGGCAATCGGCGAAGTTTGTGGGCGTAATTTAGTTTCATGCAGTCTAGAACTCGGCGGAAAGAACCCACTGGTAGTAATGCCAACAGCAGACATTGATAATGCGGTTGCTGGTGCCTACTGGGGCGGTTTCGGAACTGCAGGCCAGCGATGTACCAGTTTGGGTAATCTAATTCTTCACAAGGACATTTATGATGAATTCATGGAGAAGTTCATGGCTAAAGTAAAGAGCACAAGAATTGGTAACTCTCTAAAGCATGATGACGTACTGTATGGGCCAATGCTATCTGAAAAGTATGCAGGTGATTTCCTCAAAGGAATTGAGATGGTTGAGGCAGATGGCGCAACTAAATTATGGGGCAAAGGTAGAATCACATCAGGAAACACTCCAGACAATTTCCAAGGAGATCCAGAAGAAGGGGTATTCATGTGGCCTCACGTCTATTCAGGCGTGACTGAAGATATGACTTGTTTCCACGAAGAAGTATTCGGGCCAGCTGTAACCGTTGTGAAGGCTGACGATTTCGACCATGCTCTTCACTTGGCTAACGCTTCTCCGTATGGACTATCCAGTGCAATATACACAAATGATCGACTTGAAGCATATCGTTTCAAGATTGGAATCAAGGCTGGAATGACTGGAATTAACAACTCAACAAGTGGTGCAGAAGCACACCTTCCATTCGGTGGTGTAAAGGGTAGCGGAAACGGCACTCGTGAATCGGGAATTTGGGTTATCGAAGCGTACTCGTATTGGCACGCTGTAAACGATGAACTGTCTGGAAAATTGCAGCTTGCGCAGATGGATGTCGATGAGATTGAGATGGTCGAAGCAGAAGTTGACTATTCCTCTCTCGCTTGAACAACAGCCGAACAGGTCAAAGACCCCTTCACGACTGGCCCATTACATGCGCCCCTAGAAGGGAAGCGCGGTTGGTGTACTCGATGAAAGAAGGCCTCAAGTTACCGATGCTAAATGGCATGGGACGCACCAGTCGAATCGACAATTGGTGGGCGCAACCTGCAGTTATGGGGTTCGGCCTGATACTTGCAATGCTGTGGACCTTTTGGAGAGTCGTATTTTTCTCGGATCACATCGATTATGACATCAATGGAGCCCACGTGATATCTCCTATGTTTTCTCCAAATGTCCTGGAATGGGATATGTTTTCTGGCTGGGACCATCCTTCATGGGTCAATGCGGCTGTTCTAATTCTATGGATTCCGTTTTCGTTCAGAGGTACATGCTATTACATGCGCCGTGTTTACTACAGGACATTTTTCGCTAGCCCAACCGCATGTTGGGTAGATGAACCAGAAATAAACAAAATGATTGGTTACAAAGGCGAAAAGCGAGTATTCTTAATCAATAATCTTCACAGGTACTTCTTGTACATGGTAATCCCGATCTTGTTAATCAAGTGGTGGGACATCACTTACAGCATGTCATTTTCCAACAATGGATATGGATTTTCTGGAGGAACAATAATCCTAACACTTGAGGCGATTTGTTTGACATTTTACGTTACATCATGCCACGCATTGAGACATCTCGCAGGCGGTATGCTTGACAGATGGGTAAGCGGAGTTTCGAAAGTTAGAGGGGCCATATTCTCCAAGATTAGTTTACTCAACAGAGATCACGGTTTCTGGTTTTGGATTTCATTGGTACTTGTTTTCGTCGGCGATGCTTGGACGATTGCATGTTCAAAGGGAATAATCAACGATTTCAGTTTAGTTTTGATTGGAGGTGCATAATGTGTCTGAAGAATTTACATCCCACGAATACGACGTAGTTGTAATTGGAGCAGGAGGAGCAGGATTGCGTGCTGCAATCGAATCCGCAAGGACTGGGGCCAAGACAGCGATTATCACCAAATCTCTACTTGGAAAAGCTCACACTGTTATGGCAGAAGGTGGCTGTGCTGCAGCACTTCAAAACGCGGACCCTCGTGACGGGTGGAAGGTTCACTTCCACGATACTATGAAGGGAAGCAAGTGGCTTGCTAATTGGCAGATGGCGGAATATCATGCAAAAGAAGCACCAGATAGAGTTCGGGAATTAGAACAATGGGGCGCTGTATTCGATAGAACGAAAAAGAATTTGATCAATCAAAGAAATTTTGGTGGACATACATTCCCTAGACTCGCTCACGTAGGAGACGCAACAGGTCTAGAAATAATCAGAACTCTACAAGAAAGAGGAATACATGAGGGAATTGATATATTCACAGAATACACAGTTCGCCACCTCCTAAAGGAAGGAGACAGGGTAACCGGATGTGTCGCTTACACAAGAGTAGAAGGAGAATTCCATGCGTTCTCTGCCAAATCTGTTGTTTTGGCTACCGGCGGAATCACAAGGTGTTGGTCGGTTTGTTCTGGGTCCTGGGAATACACAGGAGACGGACACGCTCTAGCTCTATGGGCTGGTGCTGAACTTAGAGACATGGAATTCGTACAATTCCATCCGACTGGAATGGTTTGGCCTCCGTCTGTAAGAGGAATCTTAGTTACAGAAGGAGTTCGTGGAGAAGGAGGTAGATTGTTTAACAGCGAACAAGATAGGTTCATGTTCAATTACGTTCCAGAAATGTTCCAAGGAGACCACGCTGAAACAATTGAAGAATCAGACCAGTGGGTTGAGGAAGTTGTTTCAGGCAAACTTGCTACCGTTCGCAGACCGCCTGAATTGTTGACACGTGACGTTGTTGCTAAGGCGATTAACAGCGAGGTAAAAGCAGGAAGAGGAAGTCCACATGGCGGGGCTTTCCTTGACATTTCTCATCGTGGTGAAGCGGCAATTCTAGCCAAGTTACCATCAATGCATCACCAATTCAAAGAACTCGCAGGAGTAGATATTGCCAAAGAGCCAATGGAGGTTGGACCTACCGCACATTACGTAATGGGCGGAGTTATTGTTGATGCCGAGACCCAAGAGACTACCGTTTCTGGGCTTTATGCATGTGGCGAAACTGCATCTGGCCTACATGGAGCAAATCGATTAGGAGGAAATTCCCTCTCTGATCTGATTGTATTTGGTAAGCGAGCAGGAGAGCACGCTGCAAAGCAATCTGCCAATCTAGCTCAACCAAGCATTGACGAATCTCAGGTACAATCTGCAATCAAAGTGATGCTCGCACCTCTTGAAAGAGGTGAAGGTGAAAACCCTGGTCTTATTTATGACGCAATGCGAGACATGATGCAGGAGAAAGTAGGAATCATTCGTGTAAAAGACGAACTGGAATCCGCTTTATCAGACTTAGATGAGTTTTCAGAGCGTGAGAAGAACTGCTTCCCTGGTACGAGTAGAAAATACAATTCAGGTTGGCATCAGGCTCTGGATCT
>CAXGTB010000120.1:0-4545 GCA_964012565.1 uncultured euryarchaeote
CTATGAATGAATCAATGGTGGCCTTCCTTTCAGTTGCAGCTGAAAACGGTTGCATTGGTTCAACATTTGCTGAAGACGAGGAACGCATCATTGTTTACACTATGTGGTCAGACGAGATGACTTTGGAGAACTTTCGCTCGTCAAAAGAATATCACTTACATGAAGGAAACATCATCCAATCATTTGTTGCCGCAGGTTTCGAGATTCCTGACGACATACTGTTTAATTCAACTGCAACAATTTTGTTCAGTAATTAATCAGGGACGCCTTTAGAACTAGGGCGACTTCAGTAATCGCCTTCGACTCTTGGTGCAAGGAAGTATTCTACGTGTCCTGCGCCGTCAGCGAAGTCAAATGTCAACTTTAGAGGGAAGTTCTCCCCGAATCTTAGGTTTACATTCTCGATGCTCTGGAAAATCTTGGTCAGTGGAGTCAAGTAAGTCAAGGAGTATTGAGAGCGAGCTGCTTCCTTGCAATCGATTGCCATTAGTTCGTCCTTTGAGAAATCCAAGTTTACAGAATCTGTGGATCCTCTAACATTTACGGTAAAGGTGTCATCTGTTAGCGAAAGATTGACCAAATCACCAACCAACTTTGCTGCCTTCAGAGCCTGAGATAATTCAGACCCACCAATGGTTACTCCACACGGTAGTTCGAGTGAAGGAACATTTGGAGGATTTAGAGTAGAGTTGTCAAGAGGTCTAAGGTTTAGGTCAATTCTACCGATGTGAATTGTTGCCTGGCCAGACTCGTTATTGTAAGCCAGTTCAACCATGTCTCCTGCACCAGCGACAGAAAGGAACTGATGCATCTTCCTCATTTCTAGACCTAGTTTTGTTTCATCGACTTCCCAGGTTTCGAAAGCTGCACTGTCCACATCCATCTTAATCATGGCAACGTGTGAAGGGTCAACAACCCTTACCGATAGTCCATCTTCTCCAAAATCCAGTCTTGCCTCTTCTACAACGACCCCAAGTGTTTCAACAATGGTTCGCATAAGTTCTTGACGGGCTGTGACGTTCAACATGAGAGCACCCCTATACATTGTTTGCAACTTGGGAGGCTTATGAACCTTCTAATCATCAAACGCCGAAAACGCGCGCCTTTGAGATAAATTCCAAAGTTCGCATAATGGTGAGATGGTTTCATCAAGGTGTGGTTTGTGGCCGCTCTATGGCAGATGTGGAACCACTGCTCAAGGAAGATGGCCAACCCTACAAGATAGCGGTTTTGATTCCAACAATCAATAACGCTGATGAATTGGATATCGTTTTAGGAAGGTTATCAAAACAGACCTATTCTGATTTCGAAATTGTAATCTCAGATTCAAAGTCGAAAGACCACACAAAGGAAGTTTGTGAAAAATATGGAGCAACCTGGATTGACGACCCTTCCCGGAATCGAGCTAATGCTTGCAACTTCGCACTTGAACAAATGGATCACGACCTCGTTCTTTTCACCGATGATGATACAATCCCGCCACTAGATTGGGTTGAGAAATTAGTTCGATGGTTCAAAGACCCGGAAGTCGGTGCTGTAGGCGGCCCTAATTTTGCACCTGATGAAGACCCATTTGGCGCCAAGTGTGCCGACGTGGCATTCTGTACTAGATTCATGACCGCAGGTACACGATATGGAGCCCAGCCGAAGGGCAAATTAGTCCCAATCACTCACAACCCGGGAGTTAATTGTGCTCACAGAATGGCTAACTTGCGAGAAGTCGGATTCTTCGAAGACGGATGCATAGGAGCAGAGGACGTTGTTCTTGATGCTAAGATTCAGCGTGCTGGACACAAGTTGTTTATCGACCCTGAAAATGTAATGCCGCACAGAAGGAGAAGACCATTCAGGCCATACATGAAACAGATGAGAAACTATGGATACACTCGAATGGTTGCTAACAAGAGATGGCCCGAAATTTCCGAATGGTCACACACAGCAATCGGTTTCTTCCCTTGGATTGTTGTTGCAGCCGCAATAAGCGTCATTTTCGGCGCTGCAACAGGCGGAGCTGCTGCAGACACATGGTTTACCTTGTCTGGAGAATGGGATATTTCGAGAATCGCGTTTCATATCCCAGCAGGATTAGGAGCCCTATACATCGGAATTAGTTGGCTGGGTGCTGCGATTGGAACCAGTCCACATCGTAGCATTGGAACCGTCTTCTTCGCACCTCTATTCGTTTTCCTTGCCCATTGGGCCTATGGTGCGGGCGTTAACAAAGCATGGAAAGAGATTCGCAAAACCGGCGGAAAGGCTGGTGTCGGTGAGCAGATAGACGATAGAGAACGTACTGCTTGACTAGTTTTATTCAGTGTCCGGCAAAGGACTGGATATGGCGCAGACATTTCGCAATAGAGACAATGCGCCAGATGATGACAACGATGCCAGAGAAATTTGGATGCTAATTAGAAGTTGGTTGACTATTTTACGAGTATTGATTGTCATCGCTACAATCATCGTTGCTGAAATTTTCGAAGAGATCACGATGCTCAATTTCTCTCTTTCAGTATGGGCCATAGTAATTGGATTCCCATTATTCCTTCTTATCTCAATGATAATCATTCAAGGGGACAAAAGATTCGCTCCTGACCTTGAAGAAAAACGCAGGAAACACATGGAAGACAATAACTGATCAGCGCTGACCGGTTTGGATTTGCCACTGACTTGCATAAACAGCATTGTTGTCGATTAATTCTTCGTGTGTTCCTCTCTCAACAATAGCACCATCTACCATCGAAATGATTTCGTCTGCACTTCGAATTGTAGACAGCCTGTGGGCTACTGCGATGGTGGTTCTGTTTCCACCACTTGCGATTAGGTTCTCTTGGATTCTCTTCTCTGTTTCTGCATCCAGAGCACTTGATGCTTCATCCAATACAAGCATACTCGGGTTCTTCAACAGTGCTCTAGCAAGGGAAACTCTTGCACGCTGGCCGCCGGATAGTTTTGTTCCTCTATCCCCAACCATCGTTTCTAGACCGTCTTCGAAGTCATTAACGAAGTCTGCAGCACCAGCTAATTCTAGAGCAGCCATTATTTCTTCATCATTCGATTCACGGTTGTATGCAACGTTTTGCTTGAGTGTGCCAAAGAACAGGAATGGCTCTTGACTTACGAAGCCCATTCCTGCACGAACAGAGTCGAGAGTCAAGTCTTGGACATCTATACCATTCACCAAGACTTTACCTTCTTGGGGCTCATAGTAGCGCATCAACAGTTTCAAAATCGTTGTTTTACCTGCTCCTGTGTGCCCCATTACGCCGAGGAATTCTCCGGCGTTTACCTTGAATGAAATTCCTGCTAAGACTTTGGTTGAAGTACCTGGATATGTGAAATGAACATTGTCGAATTCAATCGATGTAATTGGTCCATCCAACTCTTTTGCGTCTTCTTTATCGTTAATTGTGGGCTCTAAATCCACTAAAGAGAATACTCTGCGTGCGCTAGCCTCACCCTTCTGTAGTTGATTTACTAGCATTCCAAAGATGAACATAGGCATGGTCATTCTTGTTGAAATCAATAGGAAGGTTACCAACTGACCGGTGGTGATGTCCCCCGATTTGGTCAAGTATCCACCAACTGTAACCAGCAAGCCAAACGCAATTCCTGCAATTCCGTAAAGACCAGGCAGGAACCTGTTTCTGTCTCTGCTTGCACTAATTGCTTGATCTCTGTAAGCGGATGATTCTTCATCAACACGGTTTGCTTCCCAATCTTGGGCATTGTAGGCTTGGACAACAGAAATTCCCGAAATCACGTTTTCAAGAACTGCTGTAATATCGCCAGTGGATTCTCTCTGTTGGCGATACTTTCGTTGTACACGAGTTGAGAAAAGATACACTAGTGGAATGATTAGTAAAAGAGGTGCGAAAAGTACTGCAGCTAATTTCCAACTCATCAAAACCAGAATCAAAAATGCGGTACCAAAGGTAACTATGATTCTTATTATCGAGGTAGAGGCATCGCTAATCACGTCCTCCAGTTGGTTTACATCTGCTGATAAAACGCTCATCAGTTGTCCGGTTTGACGTAAGTCGTAGTATGATGCTTCCATATCGATTAGCGACTTTGTTGCATCCAGGCGCAAGTCATGTTGAACCTTGTAACCGAGAGTTTGCCAGCAGTATTCGCTAATACCTTGGAATACTGCTAAACTTGCAAAGCCAAGGAAAATCAGAAGTCCGTAACCTATGGCTAAATTGTCGGTAACTAACGGAAATATCGTATTGTCGAGCAAATCCCGCATGCTGCCAAATGCCCCCTCTGTTTCATTTCCAGCGTAATAATCCACTGCGAATCCTATGAATACGAAAGGAAGCAAATCTGCAAATCTAGCCATACCATTGGCGAGAATACCTGTCAGCGCCCGTTTCTTGTACTGCAAACCATAGGGTACTACACGCCAAATTTGCTTACCTAGGACCTCAACTTTGGCATCATTCAGTTCCTCAGGAGAGAGGTGGTCATACTGAGTCGAACGCGGATTCCCTGCTCCCATATTTGTGCGGCGCGCGCTTAGAATATGAAGGGTTGTAATAACAT
>CAXGTB010000121.1:0-4534 GCA_964012565.1 uncultured euryarchaeote
ATTGCTCCCTGGATGGCTCCAGTAATTGCAAAAGCAGGCTTTGAGTTGGATAGTAGTGTAAATCCATCATGGTTAGTAAGGAAAAAAGCAGGCCCTTGGAAAGACTGGAAAGCGGTGCAAAAAGCATTGAAAGATTCCGGACTTGTTAGTAGGCCTTGGTTATGCAGATTATCGCTGCCGACCTGTGGCCCTGCACTTTCGATTCCATTCTTATCTTGGAATGCTCGAAGAGCATGGTCCAAGTTAGGGCCATTTGTTCTACCCGATGAAGCGGAACATACAGTTTACTGGCATATCTTAGACCACGGTAAAAAAAATGGCCGCTGGAAACCCCCTCTAATGATTGATTGAACCCAAAGGGCTCAAATCTTACTCGACTTAGGAGTATCATGGAGAAGAAGTTCTGGAAAGGCCTTCTCCTAATTGGAATCGCGATGCATGTACTTGCTGCAATGCTTATGCCATTGGGATTAGATGCGCACATACATGCAACCTACGTAAGCGATGGAATGGATGATGACGAAGCACATTTGGAATGGGGGCCAGTAAGACCAGATTCCCCTGATAGTTCAACTCCGAAGGAAATTCCAGCAGATGGTAAATGGTTTGCTTGGCATTTAATCATTGAAATGTGGTTTACAATATTCTCGCCTTCTGCTTCAACCCTTCATGTTCTAGGACTGATTGGCGGATTGGGCTGCCTAGCTGCGATATTCCTCCTTACAAGAGACTTATTTGATAGCGAACAAGCCTTGCGATTAACAGCACTAGCGTCGGTATATCAGCCTTTGATGAGAGCGACGGGTAGGTTCTATCAGGAATCAATAATATTGATGCTAGTCGCATTCTCAACATACTGTATAATCAAAGCATTACGTGATAAAAAACCCATTAACGCCTGGTTACTGCCTCCAATAATTTGTGCAATGATTATTCTTTCATTCAAAGGGATGCCATTGTGGTATGTGATTCCTGCTGGTCTTGCATTATTGGCATCAACAAAAATGCAGATGAATCTGCTTGAAATTGCTGTAGTATCCTTGTTAGTACAATTAGCAATCCTATACAGGAATGGGATTTCGACATCCAACCCCGATCTGATTCCAGCATTATTTTCAGGATATGTAGCATACTTCCTTTTCGTTATAGGAGGCATCTATTATTTCACAAAACAAGATGGAGAGGAGAACGAAGAATCGAGAATAATCCACCGCGCCTCGTTAATGATTTCAGCGTGGTTAATTGGATGGATTGCTGCTTTATGGATCACCGAAGCCGTTGCATTGGAAAGAGACCTATTTGATACAATCAAGTCTCTTTCACAAGTGCCGCGCTACTTGTCATTACTCTTAGTCCCGCTTTGGTTCGCTAGAATGCTGAGAGACAATACTTCAGGACTAAGTCTCTCCTTGAATCGTAATGCAATTATTGTGGCAGTTAGCATTATGCTATTGCTGAATTCGTATATTTTGGCAGGTTCAGGCCCTAGAGGGACAGACGTGGTTGGTCAGCACATTGGAGATGAGATTGAGGATGGTGAAGACGTCCTATTTTTGGCAAATTCAGCACTGTCAATGCATCGATTATACACGATTAAATTTTCAATGGATCCAGATAGTGATGGAGACAACCTTGGATTTTGGAGAACTAAAGATAGTGGATGGGAGAATGAATTATCCCAGTGTGATGTTTTCAAAGACATTGAATGGATAGTAGTCTATCCTTGGATTGACCCAGTAATGCCCGAGGGATGGGTCAAAACAGACTTTGAAGGCTCAGAAACAGTGAGTGATAGTTACGAATTGTATACGTGGGGTGAAGAATATGAAAGATGTCCTTAGTGGAGTGAAAGTTCTAGATTTATCTCGTATATTGGCGGGTCCATATTGTGCTCAGATGCTTTCAGACCTAGGTGCCCAGGTTACCAAAGTTGAGGCCCCTTGGGGAGATGATACAAGAGGTTGGGGTCCACCCTTTTTGGAGGATGGAGTTGCTGCATACCATCTCTCTTGCAATCGTGGGAAAGAGATTATTTTTCATAATCTAAAACAGGATAAACAGGTTATACAGGATCTTATTTCACAATCGGATGTAGTGATAGAAAATTTCAGACCCGGCCAATTAGAGAGGCTAATTGGCCCGATATCTAAGGATGTAATTTTGTGTTCGATAACTGGTTTTGGACAAGACGGCCCAAGGTCTCAAGAGCCAGGATATGATTTGGCTCTACAAGCCATGAGTGGGATCATGAGTATCACTGGAGAAGAAGGCGCAGGGCCCGTTAAGGTCGGAGTTGCATGGATTGATGTCATAACCGGGCTTTATGCAGGAAATGCAATTCTTGCCGCTTTATTCAAACGAGAGAGAACTGGAATCACTTCTCATCTTGATATTTCACTTTGGGATTGTGCAATTGCATCTTTGGCAAATCAAGGTCAAAATCAAATAATCAGTGGCCAGGACCCCGGATTACTTGGCTCAGGACATCCCAATTTAGTGCCTTATCAAGCATTCCAAACTAGCGATGGCTGGGTTGTTATTGCGGTTGGTTCAGATTCTCAGTTTGAAAAATTATGCAACGCCTTTGAATTTGAAAACAAGTGGCCAACTAATGAAATTCGAGTAAATTCACGAAAAGAAGTAGTTGATGTTGTACAATCAAAAGTTGTTGAATTAACCAAGTCACAGGTTTGTGAAATCCTAGATGGAATTCCAACATCGCCAATTAACAAAATTAGTGAAGCTCTCAATGATGTTCAAAGTATTGCAAGGGGTGTTGTTACTGAATGGAATGGCAATCCAGTTCTTGCCAGTCCGCTTCGTTTTATCTCAGAAAGAGAATAGTGAAGTTTGTCCACCTGTTCTTACTAGGCCTGCATTTTCTAGCAATTCCATCGCATTGTCGAATCTCTTTTGCGAGAATTGTCTATCATCTACAAGGAATTTTTTCAATCCTTCCACATCTACAACTCCTTGGTTTAGATTTTCATCATCTACTTCTACGACTGGATGATTTCTGAAAATCTCTCTAATTTCGTCCAGCCTTCCTGGGATTTCTTTGTCTTTAGCAGCACAAATGGCCTCAATAGTTCCAAATTCTCTAATCAATTTCAGTCCTGTTTTAGGCCCAATGCCTTTGATTCCAGGATGAAAATCAGTTCCAATCATTATTGCTAAATCAATCAACTGATCCCTATTCAATTCATTATCTGCTAAAATCTGGTCCAACTCAATTCTTTGTGCTCTAACTATTCTTCCCATTCTTTTACTTCCATCTGAAGTAAAATTTCGAACAACAACAGGCGCACCATACAGTAGGGCGTCCCAATCTTGGGTTGCAACAGCATCCAATTGTCCATTTGCAGCCATAACTGCTGCTTGAGCCTCGCCTTCTGCTTCAGCTCTAAACGCTGGGATTCCCATCAGTGAAAGCATCTCGATGGATTCCTCAACCATCTCTGGAGTATATTTTACACATCTCTGGGCCATTTTTTGTGCGGTTGCAAAATCTCCGGCTTCTAAAGCAGCCTTCCACTCCGCCTCTGCTTGTTCCCTGCGCTGTCTTCTAGCATCCATTTCGTCTTTCTTTAGTTCAGGGTGCTTTCCATCAAAGATGAAAACCGGTTTTACGCCCTTGGAAAGCAGTAGGGATGCCCTTGAAAGAAAGCCCATCAAATGAGCAACCACCTTGCCATTATCTGCTCTCAGTGGCCCACCATCTCCAGTAGGAGAACGGTCACGAATAGTAGTAAGGAATTGGAAGGCCAGTAGGAAACTGTCGATTCCAACTTTCTTGCCTTTCATGGCATCCATGGTAGTATCTTCCGCATTAGCGAGGTCACGAAGATTGCAGCCCATGAGTTAGGCAAAGGGCGGAGACACTTGAGCCTCACGGCTCAAATGACAAATTATGGCGGGCAATGCAGGATTCGAACCCACGTCTCCGGCTCCGAAGGCCGGAAGGATATCCAGACTACCCTAATTGCCCCGAACCGCCGAAAAGCCGCCCCTTCTTGAATCACACCCTCGCGCTCTTGAAGTGCTTTCATGATTTAGGATGAATATGGCTGGCAACTCTCCATGCGTAAGCAAGGGTTGCAGTATGTGTTGTAGAGAGACTGTTATGCCGATTACAGCGACCGAAGCGAGTCGTTTATCCAGGAGAACGGGCCTTGCAGAGGATCAGTTTTGCTCTAAGGACGAATCGGGGATTAGACGTCTGCTAAACAATCAGCAAACCAAGGCGTGTGTATTCTTGGCTACAACTTCGGATTTACCCACCGCTCCTGGTATTTGTTCCGTCTATGACAGTAGACCTCTAGGGTGTCGCACATATCCAGTAATACTTGACGAAAAAGATCTAGCAATCTTGGATGACTTATGTCCACACACTAGTGAATTCGATGAGCCAAGCGAAGATGATGGGCACAGGCTACTCAATCTTGAGTCGAAGTTGAAGCAATAATCATCACTCTTCCAAGCGATTTGTGAACAGGAATTCCAAAAGCAGCTTGAATGTTAAAGCCAGCCAATT
>CAXGTB010000122.1:0-4512 GCA_964012565.1 uncultured euryarchaeote
CGCCCCTATACATGGCGAGAGACACAGTTTGGCATCCAACCGCGTTCAGGACACATACTCTAGGGCAAATTCAAGTTGATGGTGAAAGCCTAGTTGGCAGTGAAGTAACGGTTTGTGGTTACATGGAAGCCAACAGGGGTAAAGGAAAGATTTGTTTCATGGACTTAAGAGACGGCACAGGCCGAGTTCAAGTATTTTTGAAGCAAGGCGGAGTAAACGATGAAGAGTTAGCAATCGCACAGAGTCTTTCTCGTGAATCAACAGTACAGATTGTAGGCGAAGTTGCACAAAAGAGACCTCCTAAAGTAGCAGAGGGAGAACCATTGCCTCCCCCATCTTACGAAGTTGTAGCATCAAAATTCACAGTACTAGCTCAAGCTGAAACACCGCTACCTCTAGGTGTTACAGATACGGTTTCAATTGGACTTGACACTCGTTTAGATAATCGATTTTTGGACCTGAGAAGGGCTCATGTGAATGCAATGTTTACACTTCGTGCAAGAGTATTGCAGTATGGTAGAGAGCACTTGATTACAGAAGGTTTCAAAGAAATCAATTCACCAAAAATCATCGCTTCTGCTTCAGAAGGTGGAACTAATCTATTCCCAATGATGTATTTCGACACCCCTGCTTTCCTCTCGCAAAGCCCTCAACTATACAAGCAACTAACCGTTCTTGGTGGAATGGAAAGAGTCTTTGAAATCGGGCCTGCTTTCCGTGCAGAAAAACACGATACATACAGACATTTGAATGAATTCATCTCTTTCGATATAGAAGGTGCATGGATGAATGATAACGATGTAATGTGCGTTCAAGAAAGAATGATTCACCACATTTGGAAGATGGTTGCAGAAAACGATCAAGACCAGATTGACATCATCAATGAGTACAGGGAAACCCAAGGTGATGAACCAATCACTGTAGATGTTCCAAGTCTACCGTTCCCGAGAATCGAGTATTGTGATGCGATTAAGATGATTCAGGATGCTGGTGTGGATATTACCTGGGGAGATGACATTGAATCTTCGCACTGCGATATCATTGCAGCCAAATATCCAGGTTTCCACTTCCTTCCAAGATGGCCGATGTCGATGAAGCCATTCTACATACATCACGTTCCTGGTGAAATCGGTTCTACTGGCGAGCAGTTGTCTCGTGGTTTCGACTTGAACTACGGTCGTGATGAAATGACAAGCGGCGGACAAAGAGAACACAATGTAGAGGTTCTAGAACAGAATTTGAGAAATATGGATCTCAATCCTGAAGATTTCTCATTTTACACAGATGGATTCCGTTATGGCGCACCACCTCACGCTGGTTGGGGTCTTGGTGTTGCTAGGCTTTTGATGGTTCTAACCGGTTCTAGAAACGTTCGTGAAACTGTCCTCTTCCCAAGAGACAGAAGTAGAGTCACACCTTGAGTTGGTTAAATTGCCTGTAGACCGCATGAAGTGGGGTGCAGAAGATTGGCAGTATGCTGATTTGTATATGCCTGACGAACCCTCGCTTTACCAAAAAGACGAGGGCATACCTTGCGTGATGTTGATTCACGGTGGGTTTTGGAAGGAAAAATTCACCCTGGAACTGATGGCTCCGATTGCGGAAAATTTAGCTGAAAATGGTATTGCTGCTTGGAATATTGAGTTCAAAGGCTGGGGTCCAGAAGATGAAGGTGTATGGATGGATACACTATCGGATGTGATGAGGGCTTGGGGCCAACTAGCACTCCTGCCGGGGATCGACATTGTTCGCTCGATGATTATGGGCCATTCCGCTGGAGGCCATTTGGCATTGATGATGTCGGCAGTTGCCGAAAGGAAGCCATGGTTGACAATAGCTCAATCTCCAATTACGGATATTGTAGCCGCTGATCATGCTAAATTATCAGATGAAGGCGATGCAGTTCGCCGTTGGATGGGTTGTTCTCCAGAAGGTAACGAAGACTTATGGCGCCGGGTAAACCCAATCGATAATCCCCCACAAACTTCGGTTGTCTTGATGCATGGTAAAGCAGATGAAGATGTACCTTGGGTACAATCTGAATCATATGTACGTGCAATGAAAGCCAAGGGCATTGAAATACAGAAATTATGGTTGCCTGGTGACCATTATTCGATTATTGATGTTGCAAGTGATGACTGGTTGACCCAGATTGAAACAATTCTTGATTGGTTGTAAGGTTCAATACCCTGCGCTGTCTGGCACAGGTATGGACTGGCTAGGAACCGACTTCCCATTTAGCCCAACAGCATTGTCGGGTAAGCATGCAATTGTTTGTGGAGCTTCCAAAGGAATAGGTGCTGCTACAGCTAAAATGTTGGCAAAATCAGGTGCGACTGTGACTGCAGTAAGTAGGAATCCTCACGAATTAGTAGCGACCCTTGAGGGGGATGGTCACAAGGGAATTAGCCTTGATTTAGAAGATCAGGAAGCAATTGATAATTTCATTTCTTCAATTGGACATTGTCACATTCTAATCAATAATGCAGCAGGCCCTCCAGGTGGCCCTTTGCTCGAAAATAACGTCGGAGATTTCGATGCACCTTTCAAGCGCCATCTGTACGCGGCTCACACATTGGTAAAGGGTGTCGTTCCACTAATGGAGGCAGCAGGAACTGGAAGGATTGTGAATATAATTTCAACATCGGTTAGAGAACCAATCCCCAATATTGGCCTCTCAAACACATTACGTGGGGCAATGGCATCATGGGCAAAATCTCTGTCTAGAGAATTACCAACATGCATTACAATCAACAATGTTCTACCCGGATTTACAGACACAGACCGCCTTGGGTCTCTCGCGTCTTCAATAAACGCAAAGACCGGAAAAAGTATCGAAGATATTCATTCGGGATGGATGTCACAAGTTCCAATTGATCGTTTGATAGATCCTCTCGAAACAGGTGCAGCCATCGCTTACCTCTGCATGCCTATCTCTGGGGGAATCAGAGGTGTGTCATTAGCAGTTGATGGTGGACGCATGCGCTCTATTTGAGGTGATTTTGTGACCGAAATGAATTATGCCCAAGCAGAAGAATTACTCGATATGTTTGCCGATGGTAAATTGATTGAATCAATTAACACCAGTCTTGCTCTTCACTTGGTAGAGATTGCTAGGGAGTTAGGGAGAGATGCACTGGTTGGTAGGTTACTCGATCATGCCGGTAAAGTTGCCTCGAATTCAGAAGATCAAGGATGGTGTCAGTTCGAATTGATGAAGCACCAAGGTGCAGATAAAGATCAGTTGATTGGTCTAGCAGTCGCTTCAGAAAAGGAAGGGATAACCGGATTGGCTGCAGGCATATTTCATCACGTTTCCTTACTGACCTTAGGTAGCGAAGAGGCAGGTCTTTTCGCAAATCGCTCGATGAGATTACGTGAAGAGGCAGGAGATTTAGAAGGCATGATCTATGGACACGCTCTCCTTGCTCATATTGCTAAAACTGAAGAAGATTTTGAAAGAAGCCAACTGCATCTTGAAAAACGACTTGAAATCATCCCTGAATCCGAAAAATTTGAGAAAATGGAGGCAATGGCTGATTTAGCACATTCTTGTTCCTCCTTAGGAGAACTTGAAAAGGCTCAAGCACTACTCATTGATTCATTGAAAATAGCGATTGAGATAGACGAATTATCAGGTATTTTGGTGGCTCGATGGGGCTTGGCAGATTTGGCAGAAATCTCAAATCAGCCTGACGAAGCAATGGTCCAATTGTCTGACATAATGACTGCTTTCATGGAAGCTGGAGCAGCGGTTCCCGAACCGGTCAGAGAACGTATATCGAAATTGACCTCACAACAGTGATGTTGATACATTAAGCCCCTCTCCCATAGGGAGAGGGATTAGATGGAGTTCGACATATTCTTCTCGATATCGCAGACTCCGGACCATAATGGTTTTACACCCAGCGAATCAGAAATGTTTGCTAATTATTATTCACAATTAGAAGCAGCAGACCGTTTAGGATTCGGTGTGGCCTGGATTGCTCAGGCACACTTATCCACTCAAACACAACAAATGAACACAAAACCAGTCGTTCCTCATTGGAAAGGTGAAGTCGGCTTATGTACCGATTTTTGCCAATTGGCAATGGAATCTTTCAGAAGGACCAAAAGAATCGATGTAGGCTCAGCTGTCGTCAGTATTTTGGCCAGCGGCGGGCCGATTGCACAAGCCGAGAGAATTGCAAATACAGTCCAGTTTTTGTCTCAAATGGATTCCAATCGGAAATTGCACGTCGGATTTAGTGCGGGAAGATTTGAATTTATGGCTAGGCCATATGGAATCGTTCCTAGAAACCAGATAGAAGATGCTTCATGGCCAGCTTTACGTGGCCAGATCTTTATGGAAGCAAGCGAGATATTCTTGCGTTTGCTAAGAGGTGATACGCTCCATTCTGATGATGTGAGGTCAACTGTGCTGACAAGAGATAATTTCCGTTCTGATGAGGATTGGATCGCAGTTCAAGAGGCAGCAGGTGAACAATTAGATGAAATCCATATCGATAGAAG
>CAXGTB010000123.1:0-4484 GCA_964012565.1 uncultured euryarchaeote
ATGATGAGAAAGCAAGATTACACAGAAGAAGAATGATTATTCTTCTTCAGAAGCAAGAGGCCCGGCTGTAGACATCCACACATACAGGCCATTTGTGGCAACTAATAGTCCGATCAAAGACAGAATTAGTCCAGCAGGTTCTGGAAAGAAGTCAATTCTTCCTACGGCATAAGCAATCGCTAAGATTACCAATCCAACTCCAATAACTAGAGGAGAAGTCCCTTCGGGATCTTTCCACATGTCAAGTGTTGGAACAACGCCAGTTGTTTCGAAAGTAAGTCTGAACCATGCTAAATAAATCAGGGCAATACCAACCAGTCCTAAGAAACCGGACGTGAATGTAGCGTCACTCCATGGGCCTTCAGGAGACAAATCTGTGAAGGTTATTCCAACCAAAATCACCCCGGCTGCGGCAAAGCCCCTCCACTCTGCCTTTGCGCCCATAAACTAGGCCAGAGGGCGCGACGCTTGAAAGGAATGGGGGTGTTAGGCAAGCAATGGCAGCGGTTGAAGATGCAGTTTTGGTCGCCGGAGGGATTGGTTCTAGAATGCTGCCTGCAAGCGCAGTAATCGCCAAGGAACTACTTCCATTAGTCGACATTCCTGCTATATCGCATCTGGCAAGAGAAGCGGTAGAAGCTGGCGCAAAAAGAATACACATCATAACATCTCCAAGCAAAGATTTCAGTAATATTGCCGGAGATAATTCATGGGCTAGTGAAAAAAGAGCAGACATTGCTAAAGAGATTCTTTCACCATTTGCCGATGTTGAAGTATTCGTACATGTGCAACATGTACCTAGGGGCTTTGGTGATGCGTTAAGTTGTGCATTACATTCGATCAATGGCCCATTCATGGTTTTGTTAGGAGACAATATACTTCTAGATACATTTTCAGGAACTAAGAATTATACGGCATCAAATGCATCGAAACGACTTGTCGAAGAATATGAAAAAACATCACTTCCTTGCGTAGGTTTGTCTGCTGTTGAAGATCCTGAAAATTATGGCGTAGTTGCCATGAGTGGCAATCTAGTCAAGCAAATAGTTGAGAAGCCGAATCGGGAACTTGCGCCTTCAAATTTGGTTTTATGCGGCCGATATGTTTTCACGGAAGACACCAAAGATTTGCTTTCTAAGTACAGTTTTGAGGAATATGGAGAACTTCAATCGATTGCTGTGCAAAAGCATTGGATGGAAAACAAAGGATTGGTCGGCGTCGAACTTGACGGGTTTCAATGGTACGACTCTGGATCTCCAATCCCGTGGCTCAAGAGCCAAATCGACTATGCATTGCGAAGAGAAGATTTGCAAGGTAGCATAAGAGAATGGCTTGAAGACCGACTTCAACGCTGACCCGGCTTCCAAAAAGATAGAGACTTTGGTGCTTTGTCATTAGCAGCTCTAATCGCTAGGTGATCGGCTCTTTCATTCCATCTATGCCCACTATGTGCCTTTACATGCTCCCAGGTTACTTCCCTTAATTCTGAAACTTCATTCCAAAGAGATTGAACATGAGCAACTAATTCACGATTCGACTTAGCCCTCCACGCTCCTGTAGCTTGGTTTCCAGCATACTTCGAATCTGTTTTGATAATGATTTTTGTATCTCCACCTTCACTAAGCACCCATCGAAGAGCCTCAGCAAAAGCAGTCAATTCAGCAGTATTGTTTGAACCAACTTCTGCTCCGATAAATTTCGAATCGCTTTGGTCAGTAATCACCTTTCCATTGAATTCGTGAAAAATTTCTCCATTTCCTCGGCCTAAGTCATTGGAGCCGGTGATTACTACTACTCCCCAGCCAGCAGGAGTTTCACTATCCACATTTTGATTTCCTAGACAAGAGCCATCAACGTAAATGTGAAACATTGCAATTTCACTCGCCGATTTCAGCCTTGTAATCTGCAGGGGACATTAGACTAGTCACAGCAGAGGCATCATCCAATTTCATTCTGATAATCCATCCAGCGCCATACGGCTCTTGGTTCATCAATTCTGGAGCATCTTCGAGTTCTTCATTTACTGCAGTAATTTCTCCAGCAAGTGGAGCGAAAATAGGGGAAGCAGATTTCACAGATTCGACTACTGCGAACTCTCCCATGTCCTCACATACCTCTCCCACTTCTGGTAATTCGATGTATACAATGTCGGTCAAAGCGTCTTGAGCATGGTCGGTGATACCGATCACAACTTCGTCTCCTTCAACTCTAATCCATTCGTGTTCTTTCGTGTAAAATAGGCCATCTGGGACTTCACTCATACCTCTCACCCACTCTTCGCACAGTGTCTAGGAAATCAAACCTTCTCCATAGTTGATAATTCTAATCTCTGCATTAATTACTTTTGAAGTTCGATCTGAATCAAACATCATTTTCACTTTCGTCAGAGATCATAACAGAATCGTGTAAGATGGTGTCTCCAACCTTTCCAATTTTGACAATAGGCTGCTTGTCCTCTAGGTGCTCTTTTCTGATTCTACCGGCCTCGGCATACATTCCTGCCTTTTCGTAAGCCTTAGCAGCCTCTTCCCAATTTCTTGCCAGAACTAAATTACCTGCTTCATTTGCCCACATTTTTTTGCTAACATATGTAGGAGGGTTAGGTTTAGCAATAGGCCGAGGCTGTTGAATAACCGGAACATATTGCTGCTGCTGTTGAACAACAACAACTCTACCGTCGTTTTTCGTGCTCAGTGCACTTATTGCAAAAACCAATGAAAAGCAGCATGTTCCCCAGCCACAGGCAACCATCACCTGGTCTCCATTTCCTCTATTAACTCCAATAAGAAGAAGGATTACTGCAAATAGTCCGAGGCCAGCGGATATATTCCAATAACTCTCTCTTTTCTTGGCACCTTTGTCTTCTGGAATTTGAAAACTCATTCTTCACCCTCCAGTTCTTTCGAAAGCATTGAATGTTCGAGTTTTGCCCAAGCATTTCCAACATCAGCATCTTGCATTTGTTGTGTCAGATCATTTTCAACTCTTATTGCCATAAGGGATTCATCCTCCTTAGGAAACCAGCCTGAAAGAGGCCCCTCGCCTCTGCCAGTAGGTCTAGACAGTCCGATTGCAACTATTCCAATCATTGGAATTAGAAATCCCACACTGGGTTCTTCGATTGAAATTATTCCCGAAATAAGACCAAATCCACCAGCCAGTAGTAGACCTAGGCCCGTACCAAGTAGTAGTCTTTGAGCACTACTAGCGGGGGTCATAGAACTCCCAACCTATTACAGGAAATGAACCCAACGGACGAATCAGTATGTTTCGCGCATCAATTTGTGAATCTTGTATGGTAGCAAGGCACGGTTTACTGGAGTAACCTCTAGTATGCGTGCATCATCTCTTCTTCTGATGTCCTGCAATAATGGGTGGCGACTCTTTTTGTGGAGCGCAAGTAAGGTCGGCTTGTCAACTTCTAGAGCAGATCTAACAGCGGCCACAAACTCTTCAGATTCAACAGCAAATTTGCCGATTTCATCAATTACAATCACTTCAGAATAATCCCTGGCATGTTCAATTGCAGGGATTGCAACACTGTTCAGAGCTTCAGGATCGATTCCATAGCCCAGCACACGAAGTCTGCTATCGATTGATTTGTGAGCCATTATTGCTTCTTCTCCAGTGCGGATATTGATTACTTTGTATCCAACTCTTTCAGAATTCTCAGTTAACGGCTCGGTGCGCATACCTCCTATGATATCGGTACCTGCTCCATCTCCGCCCCGTGCATTTATTTCGCGGCGTCTTTCGTCCTCTAGCATTTCTAATACTTTGGCGAGAACTGCAGATTTCCCGGACCTAGGAAGTCCGGTGATTCCGATTTTTGGATGTATTCCCATTATTTTCAAACTCCGACATTTGTAAAATGCGCTGGTTTCCTCGAGGGAGGTAGTGATAATAAAGTGTGTGGATGAAATCCACTTTTTTCTTGAATCCGGTAACTTCGAACCAACATCCGTAAAATATTCGCCTTTGAATATTCAAACCTCGGAATTAGAGTATGTCTTCATCACCTGGCATTGGTAGAGATATTATCGATCTTCCAAGCGCCCCCATTTTCCATGATTCTGCTACCCAATCTAGTATTTCGGAGAGATTCTTTTTCGATAACCCGCTCGCGTCAGAAATTTTCCTCAATGCCGCTAATTCAGCATCATCATAGTCGCCATCAACAGATGCCAAGAGTGCAGCATCTCTCAATGCGATCCTTATAGCTGATTTTTCCATCCCTTCTAAAATCGAATCCAGATCAGGGGGTTGAGTTAGCAATTGTCTGACTTCTTCCCGGCTTTCAGGGTGGAGCATCATTGCGCCCATCATCGATTCAATTGCTGAAATTTCTTCCCTCACCAATGCACCATCGGCAGCAGCAACCATTACGAGCGTACAGGCAATTTTCCTGCGTTGCTCTTCTGACAATGAAAGAGCAGCATCTGGTAGCAGTAGAATCACCTTGAAAGATCATTCAATAATTCATA
>CAXGTB010000124.1:0-4469 GCA_964012565.1 uncultured euryarchaeote
ATGTTGTGCGAGGATGAGGTTAGGCTGGTAAGCCACTGATCGTTGGTATAATCGTAACGAGAAATAGGCTCGCCATCATCGTGGTAAGCGACATAGAGGATTTCGTTCGCATCATCACATGCAACAGCTGCAGCATTTCCATCA
Organism: uncultured euryarchaeote; assembly: GCA_964012565.1. Taxonomy (GTDB): domain Archaea; phylum Thermoplasmatota; class Poseidoniia; order Poseidoniales; family Poseidoniaceae; genus MGIIa-K1. Next base: position 145 of record CAXGTB010000124.1, read on the forward strand.
TCCAGTCGAGTCGAGGTTGTGAATGCTGATTCAATAGTGCCATTGGTTAAGTCGAAACGAGCGACTCCTCCGTTATTTGAAGTCATTGTAACGTGGAATAATCCACCGCACATCTCCATGCCGATTGGATATCCATTAGGAATTCCATTAGATCCTCCGTCCCATGAAGTCCATGTTCCTGCAGGGTCAAGATGCATAATTTCTCCATCGATTCCTTGCCAACCTTGGTTTCTTGCTGTCCCAACTACAAGGTCGGTTCCATTTGTCCATAATTCGTAAACGGTATCATCTGCAGAGTTAGGCAGTCCATTTCCTGGAGTCCAAGTTGTTAGCCATTGGGCTGATGATTCATCATATCTTGCAACACCATCCTCGGTTGCAAATAGCGTTTCACCATCGAATTCAACAATCTCTCTGATTGGGAATTCTAGGTCATCCCATTCTCCAAGTTTTGTACCATTTGCATAAAACGCCTCTAACTTATCTTCTCCCCAAGAAATCCATACAATACCGTTTGTAGATACGTGGGAAGTCACTCTGTTCACTGCTCCGCTTGGTAGCAATTCTGCTTGCCAAGAATCACTTGTTAGGTTGTAAAGTGCAATTCCACCACTACCTTCTGTTTGCCACCATTGGCCACTTGCTACAGAGACATAAATAACATCTCCAATTAGTTCCATACCGTAAACGTCTCCTCCATTTTCGTCTACTTGAGCTCCAGCGTCAAGTATTGGTTTTGTCGTGAAGTTTACAATGTCAATTCTGTAAACACTATCGGAAGAATACTGTTGGTGATAGTACATCGTATCTCCATAAATTACCAAATCATAGGGGTCTCCGCTACCAGAATATAGGCTCCCAGTTTTCTCGATATCGTACACTTCAGAACCGGTTGTAACGTTGATTAGTTGGAATCCATCAGCGCCTCCAATCCAAATTAGACCTGGTCGGATGTCGGCTGCGAGGCTTGTGACATCTCCATTTCCTCCATCCAAAACATTGCTTTCAGTCCATGTTGGCAACCAGTCGTTGTTCGGAATATCGTATCTGGCTACTCCTATGCCATTCAATCCGATGTAAGCAATATCGCCGATCACTTCGACCAATGCATTATCTGTTTCATCCCCTGCTTCCCATGTATCATACACGGATAGAGAAGATTTGTCAATTAACCCAACCCCGTTGTTTGTTCCGCCAAAAATAGTGGAGCCGTTTACCCCTACAGCAGAAACTCCCCAGTTTGGCATCCCGTCTTGTGCGTTAACACAGTCATTGAGGCCAAGGGTTGCAACCGAATATTTGCAAACGCCTATGTTTGTTCCAGCATAAATGGAGCCTCCAGAAATTCCAGAATCTATCGCGAAATCAAAGAATTGGGCTGGCTGTAAATTCCAACTGCTTCCTCTTGGAAGCGCAGTTGCAGTATTTCCATCCCATCTGATGGCTCCGTTTGAAGTTCCAATTATCATTACTGCATTACCAGAATAGGATTCTAAGGCATATACTTGGTTCGTTGGAAGTATTTCTGTTGAACCTGTATTAGGTCTGTTTGGTTTAGCAGTCAATGGGATTAATATTTCACCAGTTGATAGATCCTTTCTTGCAACCCCATATCCTGGTAAACCAATGTGTAGGACTTCGGGATTGGTTCCAAGAATTGCCACTGGGGCGAAATCAACATCATTTATTCCTGTTGAAACCCATGAGCCGAGGAATGTATCGTTAGCGATTATGTATCTGTTAAGACCGTTCTCTTGGGTTCCGATGTAAGCAACACCATTGTGGATAGCAACTCCAGTTGGGCTGTCTGAATCTAAGTCGGTGTTTGCTTCATCTAATGGTACAACAGAGCCAGCGGAAGTGGTGTTGAACACAGATGCGCCATCGAAAGGATGGATTGCAACAACCCAATCTCCATCCGCATCTAGGCCAGTAACATCGTCAGATTGGAGGCCATCCGAGGAATCCCATGTGTCAATTACATTTCCAAATCCATCAACTATGTGTATGCCACTACCCAAAGTGGACACTAAAACGTTGGTTCCATCGTTGACAATTTGTGTGACAGTATCGCCCATGTCTATCGAATTAAGCCATCTCGCTTGGCCAATTGAATACCTATCTAGATAGCTTTCACTTCCTACATAGATTACTCCATTAAATTGCATAGCATCTTCCATGTCTCCCGAACTTGGGCTGCTTCCAATTACGAAATCTCCTGTATAGAGAGGAGAGTTCCCCGGCTCAAGCATTGCAAGAATTGCGCTACCATCTGTCACCAATACGGTTTCATTTGTGGGGCTTCGTGAACCAGAATTTGGCCAGTGCAAGATATTGGTCCCGCCGCCGTTCAATCCTAGATCCGTAAGAGGTATAGAGCTGGAGAATGTTCCTGAGTTTGTGTTGTAGATGTGAACTGTGTTGGAAGTCAGAATTTGTATTTCATTGTTCACAACTGTGATTCCTGGGACCTCATTCGAGGTCAACCAGTTCCCGTCATTCCATGTTGCCAACCAGAAATTGCTTGAGAGATCTCTACGTGCAATTCCCGCATTAAAAGAAGCAATTAGTAACTGATTTCCTGCGACTGCGAAGTCGCTGACAAAATCGGAATGAAGGTTGTTAGCGGTCGACCAAGGAGACAAGGGGGACATTGACGCAACATCCCATCTTCCAACTCCTCCATCCAACAGTGAAACATAGATTATGCCGCTGTGCTCAAATGTTTTCCAAGGAGTCCCCGAGGGCCAATTACTGGTCGAACTCGCTTGTTCTAATGTCCAACCAGTTCCTGCAGTATTGAGTCTGAAAACACCTGAATTACTGAACGCGAACAAGTCTCCGTTGCTGGCTATGTGAGTATTGCTCCACTCTCCACCAGATGGTTCAGCAGGGAGGTCTGAATTCCAACTAGTATCTGTTAAATCGATAGAGTGGATGTATCCTTGATCTGTGGTAATCAGCATTCGGTTATTGGCAGAATCCATTTCCAAATCCAAAATGTAGTCATTGCCATCAGCGTTTTCAATTTCGAATAAGTCTATCACATTGGGAGAAGACTGTGCGTCCATAATTAGGATGAATGTTCCAATAGCCATGTACATGCGCCCATCAACAGGATGAATTTCATAATCTTGAATGTACAACTCAACTGGTTGCAAAGAAGTAAAGGGATCTGCAGGGGCTAAAGCCTCGAGAATGAAATCGGTAATTTCAGTTCCAGACGGTAAAGTCACAGTTGCCCCAACATCGGCGTTTGGCCCGAGACGGCCTTGATGTGGATTTGAGGCATCGAATCCGAACGTCTCTCCAAGCCAACCGTTGTTTCTCCAGTCGAACATTACTTGACCGGTATCTGGCGACATTAGCAACGGTTGTTGAATAGAAACTCCATCCGAACCATCAACTCTTATTTCCATCGAGACGTTTTCTAAAATCGCTCCAGGAGCAAAATTTAGTTTCCATTCATCGCTAGCCTGAGTCCCATTTATTGGATTGGCACCGGTTGCATTTAGTAGCACCCACCCGGTGTCTTCAGAGCCTTCCATCGGCCATGTGACACTGTTGACGCCTTCATGCGCACTCACCACGGGTGATGACAAAATCGGCCCTAGAGATGCTAGCAACATTATCGTCACAAGTAACACCGCTCTTGTACTAGATTTCGCAGGGCCTACGGCCCTGTTGAGATTGTTCATAGTAGTTAGCCGAATTCAATGGTATATCAAGCGAATGCTCCGATGTTTAACATAAAAATCCCAAAAATGGGGTTGGAATCGATGATTTGGTCTGAAATTGTGCCATTGAGTGGTTTTGTCCACACAAAGGTCAAACCCCGCCTCTCTCCGAGGGGACTTTGGAGAGAATACTATGGATGAAGATTGGCGTGAAAGCACCATCAAAAAAGAGGCTCTCGATTACCATGAAGCAGAACCAAAAGGTAAGATCAAAGTTGTTCCAACTAAGCCCCATTCAACAGCTCATGAATTGTCCCTTGCATATTCTCCAGGAGTAGCTTATCCTTGTCTTGAAATTGCTGAAAACCCTGATGATGCTTACAGATATACTTCGAAAGGAAATCTGGTTGCTGTTATTTCAAATGGTACTGCAGTACTTGGTTTGGGCAATATCGGAGCCCTTGCCTCAAAGCCCGTTATGGAAGGTAAGGGGCTGCTGTTGAAGACGTTCGCTGACATTGATGTTTTTGACATACAAGTCGACACTGAAGACCCTGAAGAATTTATCAAAACAGTTTGCAATATCGCCCCTACATTTGGAGGAATAAATCTTGAAGATATCAAAGCCCCAGAATGTTTTGAAATCGA
>CAXGTB010000125.1:0-4469 GCA_964012565.1 uncultured euryarchaeote
CCTGCAAATTATGGTCCCGGTGAAGCAGTTGGCGCTCCGTGGCACCCGCACAGAGGTTTCGAGACTGTGACCTACATGCTTTCAGGTGAAATGGAACATGAAGACAGTGTTGGCTCGAAAGGAGTAATCACTCCTGGAGATGTTCAATGGATGACAGCAGGCAAAGGAATCATTCACTCAGAGATGCCAACAAAGAAAATGATGGATGAAGGTGGACTAATGCACGGATTCCAGATTTGGGTGAACTTGCCTGCAAAGGACAAAATGATGAATCCAAGATATCAAGATATTTCGTCAGAACATTCCCCAATTGTGGAAAAAGATGGAGTCTGGGCAAGAGTAGTTGCCGGTGAATGCTTGGGTGTGGAATCTTCAATAGATACAGTGATTCCAATAACATATGTACACGTAAAGATGAATCCAAATACGATTCTAAACAAGGAATTGAGCGCAGATCTAAACGGGATGTTGTACGTTTTCGGAGGAGAAATCTCAATCGAAGGTAAACCTGTTAAAGATGGCAAACTAGCTTTGCTATCACCCGGTAATGAGGTGATAATTCAATCACAAACCGGTGCAGAATTCTTGATTCTAGCGGGTCCCGAAATCAATGAGCCAATCGCACGTTACGGACCATTTGTCATGAACACAAGAGAAGAAATTTTGCAGGCCATTGAGGATTATCAGCGAGGAATTTTGGCTTGAAAGAATACGTTCTGCCTTGGGAAGTCCTCATATAGCAAAGGTTGGTCGGCGGACTGTTCACCATGAAGCGAGGTTCCAGAGCGTGGAAGAAGACTGGTAATCAGCGATGGAAGTGGCGTAAGAAAAAGCTACGACGTCGTAAGCGTGCTCGCCGACAGGCTAAGCAATGAAGCTGAAGGGTAAATAATACGGGGGAGTATAGTATAACCTGGTAGTATAGCTGGCTCCAGTTGCACGGGAATGACGAATGGTAAAGGTCTGAAGATTGTGATGATCAACTGGAAGACCGACCTGTGATATCCCGCCACCAGCCGTACACACAACACTTAGTGGCGGATCAGAAGATACCAGCCGGTCGGGGTTCAAATCCCTGTGCTCCCACCATTTCAAACAATCATTAAACCAACATGTTGATGTTTGGTGCCAATTTCAGGTCAGATAGGGATAACTATGCGTCAAGGCTTCACACTCCTTTGTTTGGTATTATTCATGGCACCTTTGACCGGTTCAATCGGAAACGAAGTTAATCATGAAGATGGTTGGACAAACGTAATTCCAGAAATGACTCCAATCGTGCATGAAGAGGTCGATTGGTGGGATAGAACCACTCTTGACTCTAACAGAAACGGGATTCATGATTCTCTAGAAACTTTAGACCAACCAGTTGGAATCGGACTATCTTATTCAAGAGATGTTACTGATTTAGATGTCGCTTATCTAGAGTCGCTAGGTTATCAAATAACAGACGTGATAGAAGCAGTTGATGCAGTGCTCCTAGGTGTAATCAATTCTTCAGATGTCTGGGACTTGTCTCAGATTGAGGATGTCGTTATGGTTGAAAGATACGGTCAAGTCATTTTGTGGGGGGACGTTCAAACTCCAAATATTCTAGCGGAGCAATCCGAGGAATATCCACACACAGCATGGAATCACAGCCCAATGAGAGGAGCGGGAATAAACATCGCAATGGTCGATACCGGGACTGATAATGAGCACCCAGGTCTCAAAGACAAATTTGTTGCAGGATATGACGCTGTTTGTTTCGTTCACACAGATCCAGAATGTATTTTGGCAGGCGGTAGAGAAACCGACGGTTCATTCGACCCTGATGATGGCAATCAACACGGTACTGCATGTATGGGCATGGCAGCAGCCACAGGATTAGATGCAAATGGTGAGCAAACTGGTTTCGAAGGCTCAGCGCCTAATGCAAGCCTAATCGATGTAAGAATTGGTACAGATGCTGGAGCAGGTCCTTTCGAGAATTATCTTCTTTCACAAGAGTTCTATGAATCTGCAATGAATGGTCTTCAGTGGATTATTGACAATAAAGACACAGCATGGCAAGGCGTCGATGAAAGTCTGCATGGAATAGACATAATCTCTCTTTCATGGGGAATTACCAGCCACGAAGGTGGAGGCAGCGATGGAGAAGACATGCATTCGAGAATCTTAGATGAAGCGAGTCTTGCTGGAGTAACTGTCAGTGTAGCAGCAGGCAATGACGGGCCAGATAATGACGGACTCTCAGGAATGGGTTCTTCATCTCTTTCCATTACCGTTGGTGCTACAAATGATTTGAACACCATCGACAGAGATGATGATGAAATCGCATCTTACTCAAGTAGAGGACCTCGTCGTGATAATGGCAATACTAACCCAATAGATGAAATGAAGCCAGATGTTACCGCTCCTGGAACTGACATTGTGCAAGCTGAAGCCTGTGTTACATCTGGTGGTTGCAATAACTTCCTTGGAGGAGACGCCTCACAAAATGGATACACTGGTCGCGGCTCAGGAACATCTTATGCTACACCAGCAGTTACAGGAATAATCGCATTGATGATGGAAGTGAATGATGAAATCAACCCTCTTGTAATTAGAGAGATCTTGCGTTCAACTGCAACAAGAATGGGCGAGGCAACTCAGCCTGAACATGACCCTCACTGGAACAAAGACTTCGGATGGGGCCTTGTCCATGGACACGATGCGGTTTGGACTGCGCAGTACCTCAACATGTCAGGAATTACAACCTCTGACATGAATCTGGATTTACAGGTTCACATTGAGAATATTTCAACTCAAAACACAGTCAATACCTACACTGGCATTGCATGGTCGCGTGGTGCAGCGATGGAGAAAATAGAATATTCTACTGACAATGGTAAAACTTGGAATGAAGTGATGTATGAATCAGTAAATGGAACTCTAAGCACCTATCAATCATTCGAATTCAAATTTGAAGTGGATACAGACAACCTTCCTGAAGGCTACAACATGATTATTGTTAGAGGTGTAGATTCTGAAGGCGCATCTTCAATGATCTCATGGGATTCTGTTGAAGGTGGTGGAAATGTGGTGTCTATGGGTAGCGGAGACTCTTTTGGTAGAACTATGTTCATCGTAGTTGTAAGCCTTGCAATAATCACATTCGGTGCATTTGTCGCAATTCGTCAAAGCAGTGATGAGCCTCTTCAAATTGCTGTAATTGCAGAAAACTCTGATATCAAATCTGCTGATGATGGAGATACTCCAATCGAGGCGGTATTAATCGATGATTCGATGGATAATGGCTCATCTTGAAAAGTGAGTTCGTTTTCGATAATACATGCGTGGCTTTTCAAAGCGTGCTTTAGACATCCAGCCAACCGGCGTAAGAAAGATGTTTGACATGGCCGGTGATGACGTAATTTCATTCGGTCTTGGAGAGCCAGATTTCCAGCCTCCAAAGGTTGCAATCGATGCAATGTATCAAGCTATGAAGGATGGGCATAACAAATACACAACTACTGCAGGACTTCCTGCACTAAGAAAGCGAATTGCAGAAACTTGGAACTCTCACTGTCCAGGATTGGACGAATCCAATGTTTGTATGACAATGAGTGGAACCAATGCCTTGTTGAATATATTCGCAAGTTTGGTTAATCCAGGTGATAATGTGTTGTTACCAGAACCCTATTTCCCACTTTATGGTCCAGATGTAGGTCTTTGGGGAGGAGATCCTAGATTCTATGAATGCCCATTTGAAAATGAGTTTGTACCAACTATTGAGCATCTTGAATCTCTTGTAGACGAAAACACGGTTGCAATTCTATACAATTTCCCCTCAAATCCTACAGGTGCAACAATAACTGTCGAGCAGAGAGACGAATTACTTGCTTTTGCTCAGCGCCATGATCTTTGGATAATTACTGATGAAGTGTATGATAGGATTGTTTTCGATAGTGAACACGTTTCATTCGTTGGTTGCGATAATGAGAGAGTTATTTTGATCAATTCATTTTCTAAGACTTATGCAATGACTGGTTGGAGAATAGGATACATAATGTCTGCAAATAAAGAAGCGATGAATCAGATGATTAAGTTACAATATTACATTACTGCATGTTCAAATGATGCGATGCAATATGCTGTACTAACCGCGATTAACGATGCGGATGATTACCCTGATGAGATGTGTGCTGAGTTCAAAGCTAGAAGAGACCTAATATGTTCAAGATTGAACAAAATGCCTGGAGTCCAATGTCATGTTCCCGAGGGTGCATTCTATGTATTTCCAAAAGTCGATGTCCCTGGAATGACTAGTGAAGAAGTCGCAATTGAATTGCTTAAAGGTGGAGTTTTATGTTCGCCTGGAAGTGCCTTTGGACCTTCTGGAGAAGGACATTTGAGATTTGCTTACACTATATCTAGAGAAGATATTTCTCTGGGAATGGACAAGACGGAAGCGGTATTGATGCGTCTGCGCGGCGATTGAAATGTGG
>CAXGTB010000126.1:0-4459 GCA_964012565.1 uncultured euryarchaeote
GAACTTGTCGCAACCCATGTCCATGTCAAACGGACATATTCTCCGCTACGAGTTACAATAGGGTCTCCAGAAACCATGCCACCGTTAACTCGCATCTCTAACGCGTTTGCATGAGCACTTGTCATTTGCCCGAAAGGAGAGGCGACAATCATTGAAATATACACTTCCATTCCATCTGTGACAGGTTCTTCTACCAGCAAATCGACAAATGGAATGTTAGCAGAGATAAGTGAATCATCATCAACACCTCCCCAAAGGAATGTTAGACCTGCATCAGTACCTGGTACATTAAACACAATGAATTGAGCAGACAGAGTTACCTTGACCGCTGATGAGGAGGATACGGAACCAGCTTCAACATCAATTGGAATGCTGAGTGTTCCTGCTCCTGCAGGCAAGAATGAGTTAGATTGGTCGGTTCTTCCAATATATTCTTCACCTCCAATACTAACTTCTACGCTAGCGTTAATCTGTACTCCTCCAGCATTTTCAACTTCATAAGAAAGTGAAAAATCCCAAGTGGAACTTTGGAAACTACCCGGCCATGATGGATTAATCTCCCAACTAACAATCTCCTGTGATTGAGCGATAGCATCGGAGATTCTTTTTTCCTCTGATTCATCTGACAACTCAACGTCGAAAGGAGTCATTGTACCAGCCGATTCGGAACCAATAAAGTACAAGTCTATTGGTCCGGAGTCACAGCAAATCTCTTGACTTTCAGCACTAACATTAGATATCGGTAAGCAAGAAAATACGAGAATTGCACACAAAATTAGAGGTTTTGTTGCACGCATAGGCTTTGCCACCTAAAGTCCTCTGCAAGTATTACCCTATTCAAAACTGTGGGCTTATGAGCCCCTAAGGGGCTCAAAGAGCCTTTTCAAGTAAGTTGCCAAGTTCTTTCTCGAATAGACCCACTAGAGCCTCACCGACTTCACCTTGAAGTTCGTCAGGAAGAATTCTCAATCCCAATCTGGCAGCGGCTCTACTTGCTTTGAGTTCAGCGTAAATCGATCGTGCTTTGGCATTAAAATAATATGAAATTGCATCTTTCAATTCTTCTTTCAATTCAGCATCAGAATCAACCTTTTCTCTGATGTAAGTTTTGATTTCATCCTTCACTAAATCACGTACAGCCTCTAGAAGAATATCCTCTGTTGCCATCAGTTCTTTTACTTGTGAACCTAGGTTGCCGGTGAGTAATTTCTCGATTGCCATGTTTATGCCTATGAGCCAACCATTTTGAACCCATCTATGGTATAATTGATGTACTTCGGATGGAAGTGGTGTTCATGGAATTTTCAACAATAGGGGCTGAGGACACGCTTGATGAAGCAAGATTACGGCTTGAAAATGTAGAGGTGTTGGTCGTTTGGGGCCAAGAAAATATTCTGGGTGTTATATGCGAAGAACATCTTGGAAGAGGCGATACCTGTGGAAACTCTTGCGAACTTGATATTCTAGTAGACCCTACTCCGGAAAAATGCCTTCATTGGGCGCCGAAATTCATCATAACTACCGATAATGGTGAGCCTGTATTGGTTAGTCGTGGACCATGAGTAATCCATTTTCTTCAAGAATCGCATATCCAATTCTTTCCAGTTGAACAATTGTTCCAACTTTGTAAGAATTGTCTTCCAATATGCCTTCTACAACATTGAGTTCTTGTCCGCTTGCGATTGTTAGGGTTGAAGGCTTGCCGCCAGCGACCCAATGTACTACGCTTCTTTTATCGCTACGATCTATACTTTCGACCATTCCATGCTCATCTATGTCGCAAAGGTCCTTCAGTCTGATTGACTTCCCTGAATCTTCTTGTTCAATCCAAACACCTTCATCGATTGAGTATTTTCTCGTCGGCATTTTAGTGTCAGAGTGAGAGGATATTTCACCAGTTCTTGGGAACTCTCCTTGCAATGTAATTGGAAAAGCATCTCTTACGAAAGCTAACCTCGGAGCATTTGGATCAATCGCCTTTGTATTGTGTGAATATAGTGTGGAGAGTGGCACCGCTATATCCTTCTGTGTCAAACCTAACTCAATCCAAAATGATCGTAGAGATTCGGCTTGAATTCCTCTTCGTGATAATGCTGAGAGCGTAGGTAGGCGAGGATCATCCCAGTCTGCATAAACTCCTTCAGCGATGTCTCTTTTCATTTGTGAGGTGGAAAATGCACCGAATTCGTGGACTTTCACTCTACCCCAGTAAATCGTTTCGGGATATTGCCAGCCAAAATGATCATACAACAGAGTTTGCTTCCGAGTGGAATCCATCAAGTCTTTTCCTCTGATAATGTGAGTTACACCCTGTAGATAATCCTCTACAGCGGATTGAAAATCCAGGAGTGGCCATACTCTCCAAATGTTACCTACGCGTGGATGAGGATTGGTTTGTATTCGAGCGGCGGGCCAATCTCTCAAAGCGGGATTCTTCAGAGTCATATCTGTCTTAACACGTAATACAGCATCCCCTGGCTTGAACCCCTCTGGATCATTCATCATCTTCCATTTTTCCAGATTCTGTTCAATCCCATTATTTCTGCATGGGCATTCTTTCATTGAAACTCTAAACTCTCTAAATGATTCTGCAGAACAGGTGCAAACATATCCGAATCCCCCTTGTATCATTTTTTCAGCATAATCGTGGTAATGTTGCATCCTTTCGCTTGCGATTACAATTCTGTGAGCAGCAAATCCACAAAGCCATTCTTGCTGCTTCGGAATTGAGTCATAGGCTTCAAGCATGGGGGGTTTGACCGTTGTATCAGTATCATCGAATCTAAGAATCAACTCACCATCGAGTTCCTTGGCGTACTGTCCGTTAATGACCAGACCTCTTGAATGGCCAAATGAAAGTGGTCCATTTGGATTGGGGGCAAATCTCAGGATAGGTTTTCTACCTTCAAGATTAGGCAATTCTGGCAATCCTTCTCTACGAGTTTGAATTTTTCTTTCCAACAAATCGGGGGCTTCAGTCTCAAGAATTGTACGAATTTTTTCAATACCCTCAGATTTTGCCAAAGCATTTGCTTTAGCAACTTCTTGGCCAACTAGAGGAGCGATATGTTTCCCATGTTGTCGTAAATCAGCGCGACTTCCCATTATCCTGCTGATCACAGAACCAGCTTGTCCTTTCCCGTCGTACTGGTAACTATTCTGTAGAGCAAGGTGACGAATTAGGTCGAGCGTTGCTTCGTCTGGTTGCCACTCCATGTACACCCGTAGGGCTTATGGTTATTCAAAACAAGGTTCTCTGGGTAGCGTTAGGACGCATAGGAGAAGGTTCCCCGCGTGCATTACTTACCGTTTTCCAAGACCATCTCAAACATTCATGAGGCATTTCTCCTTCGACAAGTATTTTCACTGCAGATTTTGTTTTGGGATCTGATGGATAACCACTGCCCAAATCCATTCCTAGTTCTTTTGAAAGCGCCTCTATGGCTCTGTCACGAGTAACCTTTGCAATGATGCTTGCTGCGCTTACCTCTGGATGATTCTCGTCCGCTTTGTGCTCAGCTTTACAAGATAATTTTGACATGCCTGACACGTTTTTTGCAAAGCGATTGGCATTGACGTCACAGGCATCCAACATGATTTCACCTTTTGGCATTACAGAAAGCGCTTCTGCAAATAATTCCACCTCCAAGTCGTTCAAGTTTTCCGAATTGTCAATTCGATCTGGCTGACATAAAATCACGTTGTGTGGCATTTCTCGTAATATTTCGTATAACTCATTACGGCGTTTTTTGCTTAGATCTTTCGAGTCCTTGACTCCTAATTCGATTAGGTGGGATTGTGATATAGATCCAAATGCACAAACAACAAGTGGACCGATAACCGATCCTCTGCCTGCCTCATCGACACCTATTTTCATTTTATCACTCACAAATCTAAATCATCGATGTTTACCATATCAGGAACCTCAGTTTTCTGTTTAGGAATTGGTATGGTTCTTTCAGTTACAGGTTTGATATCGTCAGGTAATGCGACATTTGCACTGTGAGGCTTACTTACCTCTCCCTGAGCGATGTTATCGGCTAGCAAATCCATTTTGTTCTTAAGAGCAATCGAATCATGATGATCCAATACTGTACTCGCAGCACCCACTAATTTTTCGTCAACTGGAGCAGTCGTGGGTTTTCTTTCCCCACCAACTGCTTGAAACATACCAGTGAAAACTTCTGATGGAATTTCTGGCGATTGAGCGATCTCGGGAACGGCTTGTTTCCTTTTTGCAAACTCAGCCATCCAGTCTTCTGGCTCTTCATCCAATTTTGTGTTTTGATTAAGTAAAGCAGCGTCTTCAAGTCTTGATTTCCTATCTCTCAATGATTTATTTATCATCATACCACTAGCCAGTGTTGCTAAAACTATCCATTTCCATGCCCATATTATTGCAAAAATATTCGCAACTAAATCACCTAGTGTGTTAACAATTGAATTTCCCTCATCCTCC
>CAXGTB010000127.1:0-4432 GCA_964012565.1 uncultured euryarchaeote
TTGGAAATCCAAATAGTAGCAGTAACCGTGTCGCCGTATCTGAATGGCGAATGAAATTCAGATTTGATGTCTACAACTGGAAACCCGACATTCATTTCTGATAGAATGTAGGGATAATCTACGCCACAAATCTCCAGCCAAGCCTCTTCGAAGAAGCGATGGGCAAGATCGTATATTCTTGGGTAGAATGCAATCCCTGCCAAATCAAGCATCGGGAAGTCGACACGTCGAGTCAAGCGGACTGCCATGAGACTGCGAGCAAGACGAAGTTCTTCAAGCATCCTCGGGCTTGGGCCATTTTTTAGCCAATACTTTGGCGAGGTCATCGTCGAGTTTTGCATTCCACCAGTCGCTTCCTTGCCAGATAGCATACCGGCCACGGATGCCGCGAATATCAGCGCCCTCGAATGAACAATTTCTGAAATTCGAGAGATTGAGACGTGCTTTTCTTAAGTCCGCTCCTCTAAAGTCACAGTTATCGAATGCGGATTTCATCAAATCTACTTCCACCATTGAAGCTCTTCGAAAATCAGAATCGGTAAAATTGCCCTCTGTAAGGTCAGCATTGTCGAGAATACTTCTCCTAAAGTTCGACCGCGGATGATTACCTCTTCGTAGTAATTCACCAGCGTGGTTTTGGAAGGACCAATCAAGTGGAGTTTCCTCATTGTCGGTACTGCTGCCCGACATTACCATGATGCCACCTCAATATCTACTACGCTTGTCTAAGTGTGCCCTGCCTTCAGGCGTTAGAATTGCGTAACGGTTCTTTTCTTTAGCCGAGGGTGGAGTTACTAAAAATCCACGCTCTCTCAATCTGTTTAGATACAGCGAAAGGTTACCAGGAGGCTCTAGCCCAGCATCTTCGAATAGTTGGTCGATAACTCTAGGAGGGCTGTCATTAATCCCTTCAACATCTCTGAGGTATTGAATCGCTCCCAACACTTGATCTGGTTTTCTAATCAAACTACAGTTTTCGATTAGCGCTCTAAACGAAGAACCGCGCTCAGGCAGACCAGCCTCCCTAGCAGCTTCTACTGCAGCTTCTATTGCGCGCTCTCTTGCGTTTCTTATTCTTGAAAGAGCGATTGACCAAGTATCATCTTCTTTGACTCTAATCAATCTCTCGTCCACGCTATTTTGAGCGCCGGAGAGATCAATTTCAACATCTCCGGCTTTAATCAGAACCTTTGCCTCTTCATACATTGTTTCACCCTCTTTTTTGGCGACTTTGCGCCTGTTGATAACTATTTCATCAGTTCGCTTTCGCCCACCGATTCATTACTATCTGAATCTAAAGGCTGTATTAAAGGCCTGTTTAATTCAATAAGATGTGTTAAACATTGAATATCAAAAATAACACTATGGAGGCAGTCTTAATTCCACAATTTTCAAGTTTGTTTCCTCAAACAAGGAGAAGGCACTTGAAGGGGTGGTTATTTTCAGTTAATGCCACGGGTGACGTCATGAAGCGAACCTCTCCGATTTTGATTGTTTTTCTTTTGCTATTATCATCTGCTCCGTTGGGACTTGTTACTGCCTCAGGCGAAGCTACAAGTTTCAATACATTTAGCGGCGGTCTTGCTACAGTTGATGTGACACTGCAAGGAAGCACCACCAATAATTCGACGACAATAGATGTCCCGCGAAACGTGACATTCACTTCAGCCACTTTCGAGGTGAGCGTGGATTCGACAGAGGATAGCCCGGGGCAATTATGGATTGATATTAACGAAGACGGAATCTTCGAATGGGAGTTTACCGCTACTGGGTATGGAGATATAGGCCATCAGAACCAGTTTTATGACGGAAATGAATGGTTTGTATCCTCGGTAGCATCTGGAAATTCGACAGTACCTGGAGTGTTGATTCCTTCATCCTCCACAATTCAATCTTCAGCACTAGAAGCGAAATTTTCTCCACGAGCCGGTGGCGGATTCTTTCCAATAGGTGCATACCAAGAGGTAATTGAAACAGATATTGATGGTGATGGGAATCCTGAGCCGATGTTCTTATCTGAGATTCAATCCAATAATTCAACCACAATTACATGGGCAGATTGGAGCCCGAATTCTAGTATTTCAACAGTTACTCCTATCCAAACCTGTGATAATGCAACTTCAATATCTGTAGGGGATATCAATGGCGACGGAGACAATGACATAGTTGCATTCGCAAGCAACTCAGGCCAAGCTTGTATTCACATGGCCAACGGGTCGACTTTTGATCCAGTACAAAACTCGACAGTGATTGGTGGCATGGTAAGTGCAAAACTTGGCGATATAGATTCAGACGGGGCTGCTGAAGTAATTTCAATAAACTCTGAAGGCAATCTAGCATTCCAATCATGGAATAACTCTACTTCCGGATTATCTTCTGCAGTAACTCAAAGAGTAGATTCTAACGAGTCTTCTGGAATCTCTATGGGTGCAAATTTGTTGACATTGCTTGTCGATGATTTCTTTGGTAATGGAAACATATCTGCTCTTGTAATGGATGACACAGGACATTGGTCGCTCTGGCAACATTTTTCAGGAGCCTGGGGCGGGCCAATTACAGAATTTGATGATATTTCAAGTAATGAAATATTGACCGATTTAGATGGAGATGGAGATCTTGATTTATTTGGGACAAGCGATGTAGGTTACGCTTTCCGGATTAACGATGGCACAAAGTGGGATCTGAATTCAACACAGAGTCAAATATACATGACCAATTCAACCATTTCTGATTTCGATAATGATGGAGTATTGGAATTGATGACCCCTATTCCTGGGTCCAGCGACGGAAGCAGTTCAACAACCGAAGGAAACATTTCTCTTAGGACAATAAACGCGACAAATCTTAGCGTCCCGTCTATGCTTCAATTACAACCTTGGTCAATTCCAACATCCATTTTACTAATGGACATGGATGGAGACGGTGTGCTAGAGCATGTCGTTTCTGCTGGAGAAACAAGCTTAGGAGCATTCATTGGAGGATGGCACAGTGTAGAGTTGGACGCAGATGGCGACGGTTCTCCTGAAATGAGTAGGGAAGGTTACGCTGGGGATTCAAGCAATGGCCTAGAACCACTGGCAATGACCGATGACGCTGATGCAATCCGTGCAGATCTTTCACAAATCCAAAACAGTCTGCCCACAGTCACTGACGAATATGGAATCTCAATGGTGAATTTCACAATGGGAGTAAAGTCATCGGGAGATGGCGCATTCAACTATTCTAACATGGACATAGGATATGATTGCGTATTTTTAGTAGATCAAAATCCGCATGTAATGGCTAATCTATCTAATTCATTTAATCAACAAATGACCGGAGGAGTTGGCAATTTCACTATTAGCATCCCGGTCAATTCCACCAAAGCAGGAGAGATTTCTCTAACCAATATATTCGGAATGATGATTCCTGGTGCTCCAAATCTCTCAATTCCAATTACACCAGTGGTCACACTTGTCAGTGCAACCACTGAAGAAATCTTAGTATCTTGGAATGATTCAATAGAATTCGGAGAAGATTTCATTGAATTTGAAATATTTAGGCTAGAATCACAAAATGAAACCTTAGACTTGAACAGTGTGTATAATCGAACATTTTTGAACGAAATTAGAGACACAAATGTCACGGTAGGCTCCACATACTGGTACGCTGTTCGATCAACTCATTCCTACGGCATAGCATCCAATTTATCCAACATATTGCAGGTAACTGTTCCATATCCGGCCCCTCCTTTGGCAGTTAGCGGCCTTAGTTTAACAGATGTAGATGGAGACGTAGGTGGCGAGTTAGAATTGAGCTGGAATCATTCACAAGATCAATTCTCATTCTATGAGGTATATCTTGAGAATTTACAGTTCAGCAGTATCTCTGGCTTGAGTCCAGCTGCAAATATTACATCTGCCAATAACTCAACCACACTTTCAGGTTTGATTGATGGTCAAGAATATTGGGCAGCAGTTGTTGCGGTCGATCAATATGGAAACAAGACTACTGTAGTCGAATCAGTTGGGCCAGCTTATCCAAGAAACGATCAACCGTCAGCGGTTAATCTCCAACTTTCTGTAAGTCCACAAACTTCACTAGGATCTTCCTTTACTCTCGAAGTAACGGCAGAGATAGACGGAACACAAGTTACACCATCTGGAGATATTGTGATTTCAATGGTGACTAATATGGGGACATATCCGGTATCAACCGATTGGAATTCAATCGACCTAACTGATTTTGCAGAATTAATATCTGCTGCTCCAGATATTAGTGGAGAAGTGACATTTTGGGCAAATTATAGTGGTTATTCAGGAGATGCTCAAAATAGACCAATAGCAGCAGCTTCTACTTCTGCTTCTACATCTGTTAGTGTAGGCGCCACATTTGTTGCAAGCGAGAATATTTACGAACTAGATTGGGATAATGAAACAATCGTAAGAGTCAA
>CAXGTB010000128.1:0-4264 GCA_964012565.1 uncultured euryarchaeote
ATAGTTACATCTTTTCCCTCATCTAGCCACTTCTTGAATTCTATTGGATCAATATGGTTGCCAGTAAATTCGTGAGGTTTTACGCTAGGAACTCCCATGGAAATGATTTCTTTTTTCAGGCGGACATTCATCTTTCGAAATGCACATTCATCCGATTCAGAATACTTGACCCACAAGTCTTCGAATCTCTTATCGGATTTGATGTGGTCAACGAAGATGTCTACTTTGTCACGTGGTGCTGAGAGGAAAATGTTGATTCCCTCTGGGGATAGTAAGATTGTTCCGTAAATTCCGTGCGAATCACAGAACTCTTTGAGTGGTGCTCGTAATTCTTCAAACTCAGGCATATCAAGAAACTTGTATGCCGAGATGTTTGTCCACATTGTACCACCTCAAGCCGCTTTCACGCCTTCAGGCCAAAGGACCAGGATTAGAGTCTGGCCTCTTGTTCTTGGAGTATGAGTTGTTTCTCTATCCATCCAAACGATTGAGCCCTGAGGATATGTTCCGTCCTCATCCCAAACTTCCCCTTCTAATACAAGATAGCATTCGCCACCCGGATGACTGTGTGGCATGAATGCATCAACGTCTACATCGCTTACAACATCGTAGAGAACTAGTGACAAAGCATCCTCTCTTGCGAGTTTGCCTAAGCGCACCCCTGTGCCGAAATCTCTCCACTTCACATTTTCATTAATCCAGTCTCTATCTACGCTCATTGAGAGCCAGTCAGATAGTCCGTGTGAGAAGGGCATAAACAAGCCGAAGTATCAGTACGGCATGAAACCTACGGCCCTCAATTCAAAAAGGAGCAGCACAAGCAGGGTCTGTGGTCGAACCGTTCGGGTTGGTGGAAATTCCGCCAAGTAGTGTGTGGGAGTTATACATCCTATTCTTGCTAATTCCTGGTTTCCTTCGTGTGATTTTGCTAGCAAAACCCTTCCTTTCAGTAACTAGGCAACTCGCTCCACATGGCGGCTGGGTCATAAAACGGTTGAAAGAATTACCAGTGAAAGGATACACGCTATTGGCTTTGAATGAATTGCTATCTTTCTCTCTCCCAATTTTAGTAGTTTTACTATTCAGATTATGGACAGATCCTTTGGGTTGGAGCAGTTGGAGCGATACCAATCTTTTCGGTTTATTTTTACTAATATGTTTGGCTATACTTTGGTTACTTGTGGACATGTACAGGATTTTACGAGTTCGTCGTATGCTAAAAACCATAGAGAAACAAAACATTGACCGTTTGAAGACGATTGCAGATACAGGTTTCAAGGTTCGTGGTTGGCTGAGAAAATTCTCCCGCAGAGATAAGGAGGAGTCCGATGAGGAAGAACCAGTTACCAAAGCAGTTGCAAAGAATTCCTTGAAGACATGGGGATTACTTGCTTTGAAAGCTAGGAAGTTAACACCTGCAGGCCTTGTCGGAGCAGTAGCGACTGGAGCGGCAATTGAATTGACGCGTCGAGGAGCAGGTGTAGTCTCTGACAAAATCGATGATAAGATGCAAGAGGAATTCAACAAATTTTCAGTAGCAACTAGCAATACTGTGCTTCAGATGTTCGTTAGAGATTTTCTTTTAGGAATGCTTCCTTTGGTCGCATTGTGGCTAATTCCAATCATTCTACCTTGAGAAGGTTGAAGGACAGCAGCCGCTGCCCTTCGGTTTGAGGCACATGGCACTTCTCATCCTCATGCGGCACGGACAGTCAATGTGGAATGCTGCAAATTTATTCACTGGATGGGTTGACGTCCCGCTAACCAATAAAGGAATAGATGAGGCAATCAATGGAGGTAAAGAGATTGCATCATTACCTATCGATGAGGTTCATGTCTCCACTTTGATTCGTGCACAAATGACTGCGATGTTGGCTCTTGCACAACATGATTCTGGCAAAACTCCGATTTTCCAATATTCTGCGGATGGGGATTCAATGAGTGAGAATGAATCCCGTATGGTTGAATGGGCCCAATCAAATGACTCGGGTGAAAATACAATTCCTGTCCATGTTTCTTGGCAATTAAATGAGCGCATGTATGGAGATCTTCAGGGCTTGGATAAGCAAGAAACAAGAGACAAGTACGGCGATGAACAGGTGCACATTTGGAGACGCTCATATGACGTTCCACCTCCAAACGGGGAGTCACTTGAACTCACTGCTGCGCGAACAATACCTTATTTGCAGTCAGAGATTATTCCTTCATTGGAAGAAGGGAAAAACGTGTTTGTCGCAGCTCATGGAAACAGTCTTCGCTCAGTGGTGATGAGTATCGAAGGCCTATCCAAAGAAGAAGTCTTGAAGTTGGAAATACCTACTGGTCAGCCTATCGTTTACGAATGGTCTGAGGGTAGTTGGCAACGCCGGTGATTGTTTGTCAAGACGTATTTGGCTCTGGGCTCCAGCAGCATATATCGCATGTTTGTTATTGATGAATATTCTATCAATGCCATTTGCTACGGATGAAATGCCAGATGAATGTCCTTCAAATTCCGGAAACTGTGACCATCGCCAAATCATGATAGATGTTGGGTATGATGAATTACATCAAGCAATGGAAGAATGGGTAGATACCCGTGGATTTACGGCCACTTTTTCTGAAGGCCACATTGTTGACAGGACATTTTTCATGCAGTTCCCAGATGATGTAACCTATGAAAACAAATGTGGCTGGATTGAAGTTCATAGCCAGTCGAGAATCGGTGGCTCAGATTTCGGACTCAATGCAGACAGGCTTGATGACTTAGAGGAATTCCTAGAATCTTATGAATTCGAAACAAATTGTCAGTAAGCGATACCATCATCGTTTACGAACACAACATTGACTCCTAGTCCTAATTTGTGAAACGCTATTAGTTCCAAGGAATGTATTCGGTGACCTGTTGGAGCAATACCCAAGACCTGGCGTTTATCTTTCCTTGAGAACCATGATTTCTTTTCACCAATGACTCTTCTTTCTCCTTCTATATCGTCGAACCATGGCAATGGCCCTTCCGGGGAGAACTCAATCCCAAGAATGAGGTCGACACCATCGGTAGACTGTGCTGCATCTGCATCAGCATGTGAAGGGATTGCTGGACAATTAGGGTGTGTATGTAACCAATGAGTAAACCGACCAGCTCTCGGTCCTCTATCACTGCCAAAGACTTCGTCAGTCCACTCCTCTGGCAAGTGGTGTACAGAAAATGAATCCCCTCTGTTGACCATTTTTGCTTCATGAATTCTGTACCCCTGCCCTGCAAATAGGTCACGTCTCTGCTTAGATCCCTGAAATTCGACCTCAACATCAGGCAAATTTCGATAACTTGAGACATCCAGTCCTACAAGAATTTCATCAGGCAAGGATTTGAACGCCCATTCTAGAATTTCTTCTAGTATTCTAGCAGGGAAATGGACTTGAGCAACGTATTCTTCTCTTCTATTATGAGATTCATCATTGTAAATAGCGACTGCATCTGCTAACCAGTCGCTCACCATGTACCTGCGACAAGGCTCTAAGTGATGAAGAAGTCGCAAAATTGGGCTTTGTCGGCAAATTATTGAAAAACCAAAACCGTCACATTACCCCCATGGCGAAGAAGAAGCGAGGCTTCGGACGAATCTTTGGTGCCATCACCGGAAGCCCATATGAGCGTTTGCTAAAGCAAGTGGACAAGGTAGTTAATGAATCAGGAAGCGATAGAGCGCTTGCAAAAACTTTGAAGAAGTTGGTAAAGACAGTTAGCCAGCAATACGAAGAAGGTAATATCGATGAGGAAGAGCATGATTTGGTCTTGGAGTCGATTGAAGAGGCCGATCCTGAAGGTCGCTCATTCCCTAAATTAACAGACGATAGTGATGCTTTCTATGACGATGGAGATATGCCAGATTCTCCAGAGTTGAAACTAGGTAAACGCAAGAATCTAGACGATTTATTGAAATCACAGGGTAATGAATTCACAGGTTCATTTGGACGCGATGAATTCGAAGATTTCCGTAAAACCATGGCTGCGGATTTCTATGCAGATTCAGATGATGCAATTGCAGCTGGCGACCATCAACAAGAGATTAGAACTCAAAATAGAGTATTCGCAGATGCCGAAGAAGGAATTACTCAACTAAAGAAGCAAATGGCTGAAGAAAGTGGTCTTGAAGATCCTACTGAAGAGGAAGAAGATGAAGACTACTACACTGACGAAGATGGCGTTGAGTGGTGGAAAGACGACGATGGCTATTGGTGGTATAGAGAGCCAGGACAAGATGATTGGCAGCCTCACGATTGA
>CAXGTB010000129.1:0-4232 GCA_964012565.1 uncultured euryarchaeote
GGCAGTGAAGATGCACTACGTGCTATTCGCAAGCAGGTTCGCCGCAACAGAAACAAGTTCGATGTCGAAGACCATGAGTTACCAGTAGTCGCTACAATCGCTAGCCAATTCGCCGACCCAGGTGTCGATGTCCTATGGCAGAAGTTGGCTGCAATGGTTGGATTTGAAGCAAGTGAGCCGATGGGTACAATCGGAGAGCGAAAGGGTGTAATCCCTCCAGAAAGAGTCCACTATCTATCTGAAATCGCTTCTGTCATCCGTGAATATCATGAGGCAAACAAGACGCTTTCCGAGAAGCTGCGCCTAATGCAGCACCTCGAAACCGCAAGCCAAGAACTTCCATCAATCAAGAGCGAAGTCGATGAGCACCTAGCAGAATTACGCGAAGAAGTCGCAGAAGCAAAACAGGCTGTTGAAGGATTCAGGTCCTTGGCTGAAGAATACGGAAGCGGTGAATACACCTACCATGTTCGTGGTAAACCATTCACGGTATCAACGGTAACAGAATCACTCTCACATCAGATGATCCCTCGTGTTGCACTGCCAAAGTACAGCGATGACGGTGACATGTTCAACTGGTTGACAAGAGAAAATGCACCGGGCCATTTCCCGTTTACTGCGGGTGTATTCCCATTCAAGCGAACCGATGAATTGAGTGCTAGAATGTTCGCTGGGGAAGGAGAAGGCGAGCGTACAAACCGCAGATTCCACCTTCTCTCACAAGGCCAAGATTACGTCAGACTCTCCACCGCTTTCGATAGCGTAACCCTGTATGGGCGAGACCCTGACCGCAGGCCAGACATCTGGGGTAAGGTCGGTAACTCAGGCGTTTCAATCGCCAGCATTGATGATGCGAAACGCCTGTATTCTGGATTCGATTTGTGTGATGCTAACACCTCGGTATCGATGACAATTAACGGTCCAGCACCGATAATTCTTGCATTCTATCTCAACGCAGCAATCGACCAACAGGTCGAGAAGCATCTGAAATTAGAAGCAGATGCAAGCGGCTATCGTGGCGACCTACCTGAGGGCCACGATGGATTTGGATTGGCTACTGTAGGCAAGCGTGGAGATGAGATGGTTGACGGCGCAACCTATGCGGAGATCAAGGCAAAGACTCTACAGATAGTTCGTGGCACAGTTCAGGCTGATATTCTCAAAGAAGACCAGGCTCAAAACACCTGTATCTTCTCTACACCGTTCGCTCTCAAGATGATGGGCGACGTTCAGCAGTACTACATCGACAACGGAGTTCGCAACCACTACTCGGTTTCAATTTCCGGCTATCACATCGCTGAAGCAGGTGCAAATCCAATCACTCAGTTGGCTTTGACACTAGCTAACGGATTCACCTATGTCGAGTATTACCGCAGCAGAGGTATGGATGTAGCACAATTCGCTCCTAACCTTTCCTTCTTCTTCTCAAACGGATTAGACCCAGAGTACACCGTAATTGGAAGAGTTGCTCGCAGGATTTGGGCTGTAGCAATGCGTGACTTGTATGGTGCAGATGCACGCAGTCAGAAGTTGAAGTATCACATTCAGACCAGTGGACGCAGCCTGCACGCTCAAGAAATCGACTTCAACGATATCCGTACAACCCTACAGGCTCTATTGGCGATTCAAGACAATGCAAACTCACTGCACACCAATGCATACGATGAGGCGATTACCACTCCAACCGAGGAATCGGTTAGAAGGGCGCTTGCAATACAGTTGATTGTCAACAAGGAAAGCGGTTGGACCAAGACTGAGAACCCAATGCAGGGTTCATTCATCGTCGAGGAATTAACCGACTTGGTCGAAGAAGCGGTTCTGCAAGAGTTCGAAGCTCTCTCTCGCAGAGGTGGAGTTCTTGGTGCGATGGAGACAATGTATCAGCGTGGTAAGATCCAAGATGAAAGCATGTACTACGAGCACCTAAAGCACGATGGAACGCTCCCAATCATCGGTGTTAACACATTCCTGAATCCAAATGCGCAAGACTTCGATGAGAATGCTGCAGACGAATTCGATATGGAATTGGCTAGAGCAATGCCTGATGAAAAGCAAGCATGTCTTGAGCGCACTCAAGCAATTGAGCGCGACGAAGAGGCGCTCAAGAGATTACAACAGGTCGCTAGGGAAGGCGGCAACGTATTCGAAGAATTGATGGAAACTACCAAGGTTGCTTCTTTGGGACAAATCACCGATGCGCTGTTCGCAGTTGGTGGACAGTATCGCCGTAACATGTGATTTGGAGTCTGAAGGATTATCTATCATGACAGGGTCCAAGGCCTCATGGATGCAACAACCGCTCTGGTCGAGTTGTTGCTTTTGCTCGCAGTTGGCCTACTTACTCCAGGGCCTAATGCACTCACTTCATTTGCTCACAGTGGCCTGTTTGGAAAGAAAGCAAATATCTCGCTAATCACTGGAATGGCGATTGGTTTTGTATCGATTGAACTCATAATCGGATTCCTCGTCAACTCTCTAGATGGAAATGAAACCGCACTCACAACTCTTCATTGGATTGGAATGGTTTTCCTTGGTGCGATGGTTGTCGCCATGTTCAGAATTGACCCCTCCAAAATCGAAGCTGAAACCAGTGAGGGCAAACTCGGAGTCAAGACTGGTATTGCGATGCAGTACGTCAACGGTAAGGAATGGGCATTCATCATAATCATGATGAGTCAATACATGGAACCCTTAGGTGGTGGCTTTGTTGGAATGAGCGTAATCATCTTGGTTACACTCGTGACTTGTGTAT
This sequence comes from uncultured euryarchaeote, assembly GCA_964012565.1. GTDB lineage: Archaea > Thermoplasmatota > Poseidoniia > Poseidoniales > Poseidoniaceae > MGIIa-K1. Next base: position 2,753 of record CAXGTB010000129.1, read on the forward strand.
CTGCAATGATCGCTTGGACTTTTTTTGGAGACCGCCTATCCGGACTATTCAGTGATGAAAAGCACGGACGCAGAATCTTCCAAGTCTGCGGAGTCTTGCTCTCGCTACTATGGGTCGCCTTCCTAATCAGGGGCCCAGCGGCTTAGGTCACTTTGTGCGTTCCTTAGCCTGCTTAACCCACTCGTCGCGCTTTACTCTTCCTGGGAAGAACTCGATAGCGATGTTAACTTCATCTTCAATCTTGGATGTCATCTTGGCGATTTGCTCGAACTTGAAGATTCCAAGTGCATTCAACTTCTCTTCGATGAACGGACCGATTCCCTTCAATTCCTGAAGATTATCTTTGTCAGTAGCAGATGCTACACCGATTGTACCGAAGTCGATCTTCTCAGCCTTCTTCGCAACACGCTCTAACTCCTCAGCTTTCTTCAGCGCCTTCTCGTCAAGTTTGACATCTTCACCAATCTTAATCTTGGCTTGAGCAACCCACTGGTCACGCTTTACACGGCCAGGGAAGAACTCAATTGCGATGTTAACTTCATCCTCAATCTTGGATGTCATCTTTGCAATTTGTTCGAACTTGAAGATTCCAAGTGCGTTCAACTTCTCCTCGATGAATGGACCGATTCCCTTCAATTCTTGCAAGTCATCTCTATCAGAAGCAGATGCTACACCGATTGTCTTGAAGTCGATCTTCTCAGCCTTCTTTGCAACTCTTTCAAGTTCTTCAGCCTGCTTCAGTGCCTTCTCGTCGAGTTTTACATCCTCTCCGAGTAGAATCTTCGCTTGAGCAACCCATTGGTCACGTGCGACACGGCCTGGGAAGAACTCTATTGCTTCGTTAACTTGCTTCTCAAGTTTAGCATTCATGTTTGCAATTTGTCTGTAGGTAGTAATTCCTAGTGCATTCAACTTCTCTTCGATAAACGGACCTACTCCCTTGATGACCTGCAAGTCGTCCTTTACAACAACTATTGATGCAGCACCATAGACACGCTTTACACCACTTACACCGGTTAGTGTGTTTCCATCCTTACCAGTCCAAGCAATTACTGAACTTCCTTCTTCATCAGTGATCTGTGCAGAACCGCTTTCAGCGAATTCAGATGCATCAGCGACTTCGAGTGTCTTTGCACCTTTCTTGACTTCACTCTTCAGTTTAGTAGAGGATGCCTTTCCAATGACCTTGAAGTCAATGGACTTAGCACGTTCTTTGACACGTTGAAGTTCTTCTTGCTTCTTAGCTTCCTTAGGAGATGCTGGCTTCTTTGCCTTCTTCTTGGCTTCAGCCTCAGCCTTCTTCTTAGCAGCAGCCTCTTCCTCTTCCTTTGCAAGTAGAGCAGCGGCAGCGGCTTCTTCCTCGGCCTTCTTCTTGGCTTCAGCTTCTTCTGCTTCCTTAGCAGCCTTTTCTTCTGCTTCCTTAGCCTTCTTGGCTTCAGCCTCAGCCTTCTTCTTAGCAGCAGCCTCTTCCTCTTCCTTT
>CAXGTB010000130.1:0-4230 GCA_964012565.1 uncultured euryarchaeote
AAAGCGAAGCCTTTGTGGGACATTGCAGCCTTGATTATTGCAGTTAGTTGCTTCTTTGAACCACTGAAAGAGCGGGCGACAAAGGAACATCCTAGGTTAATCGCCATGGCACAAAGATCGATAGGTTGTGTTTCATTGACAGCACCTTTCTTTTTCTTGGAACCAACATCTGCTGTTGCAGAGTATTGACCCTTAGTCAATCCGTAAACACCGTTATTCTCAACGATATATACCATGTCTACGTTTCTTCGTATAGCGTGAATTAGTTGACCGATTCCGATTGAAGCAGAATCTCCGTCACCTGAAACACCGAGGTATGTTAGGTCTGTATTGACCACGTTTGCTCCGGTTGTTACAGATGGCATTCTTCCGTGAACTGTGTTGAAACCGTGGGATTGTCCTAGGTAATATGCGGGGGTCTTGGAAGAACATCCAATTCCGCTCATCTTTGCGATTTTGTGGGGTTCGATTCCATTATCCCATGCCGCGTTTACAATCACGCTAGAAATCTGGTCGTGTCCACATCCAGGGCATAGAGATGATTTCCCTCCGGTGTAGGAGTCCTTTGGCTCATTGATGACGTTCAATTTGACTGCTCGTACAGGCTTGTCACTCATGCGCCCACCTCCTTCAATACTTCATGGATCTTTTCAGCATACAACCGCCCACGTGGAGGCATTCCATCGCTGTAAGCAACGCTATGCATCTTGTCAAGCAAGTGGTTTGGATACTCTTTTCGCATGATGCCGTATAATTGTGCATCACGGTTTATTTCTAGGATTATCACATGGTTGTGTCTCTCGACAAATGCTTGTACTTCGCTGTGAAGTGGGAGAGCTCTTACTCTTAATGTGCTGACTTTCTTTCCAGAGATTCCCTCTAAAATATCATCGATTTCTTCGATTGTATTTTCCATTGAACCATAGAAAATAACTCCAATGTCTTGTTCCTCTTCCTCACGCATAATTGGCGCAGGAAGTTTGTCCCTTGCTCCGTCAATCTTTCTCTTTAGACGTTGCATGAGTTTGAAGTATACATCAGGCTTCTCGGAATATGTGCCATCTTCATCGTGGCCAGTTCCGCGGTATAGGATAGGGTCTAAGCCAGATCCTGGTAGCGTTCTGTATGGGATTCCGTCGCCATCAACGTCACGGTATCTACCATAGTTTTCGATAGAATCCATTTGTTCTTGAGTTAGAACGACTTTTCCTCTATCCATAGGCTCACTTGGATATTCGAAGTCACGCATTGCCCACTTATTCATACCCAAGTCTAGGTCTGAGAATCCAAATACCGGAGTTTGGTATCTTTCAGCGGCATCGAAAACTCTCCAACCGAATTCGAAACATTCCTCAACTGTTCCTGGAATGAATACTATGTGTTGAGTATCACCGTGGCTACTCTCATACAGCATTGTTAGATCTCCTTGCTGAGTCCTTGTAGGAAGACCTGTAGAAGGTCCTACACGGTTAACATCCCAAAATACAGATGGAACTTCAGCGAAGTAGGAAAGTCCGATGAACTCCTGCATCAAAGAAATACCAGGTCCTGAAGTCGCAGTCATTCCACGTGCTCCAGCCCAACCTGCTCCTAGAACCATACCTGCTGCTGCTAGTTCATCTTCTGCTTGCAAAACTGCATATGTTGCCTTGCCTTCATGAGTTCTTAGTTCAGGAAGCCATGCAATGATTCCTTCAGCCAAACTAGAGGAAGGAGTAATTGGATACCAAGATAGCATCTGAACACCACCAAAGATAGAACCCAGTGCTACTGCTTCGTTTCCTTCGATGAAGAATCCTCCATCTTCGACGTCTCTTGCTTCAACTGCGTAAGGATCGCTCTTGGTCAATTCTTCAGCACAATATGCTCGACCTAGTCTAGCCGCTTCTGAATTTAATTCAATAGCCTTTGCTTTGCCACCAAACTGCTTTGAAATCGCAGCTTCAAGAACATCTTGATCCATGCCGAGAATTTCAGCCAGAACTCCTACATAGACGACGTTTGCAATCATTCTAGCCAACTTAGGATTCAATCCACGAGCGATTTTAGTCATTGGAACCGGATATGAAATTACATCTTCTCTTTCCATGGCCATCTTGGAATCCATATTCCAGATAACTACTGTGCCCGGTTCCAGAGATGCTAGATCTTCTTCCCAAGTTGCAGGGTTGACCAAGACTTGGATGTGTGTTCTATCTCCCGGTGCTTGATACCCTTTTTCTGATAATCTAACGATATACCAAGTAGGTAATCCCGAGATGTTTGAGGGGAACAAATTCTTACCACTGACCGGGATGCCCATGTCGAATAGTGTCTGTAATAGAATTAGGTTTGCGGACTGTGAACCAGTACCATTTGCTGTTGCTATATTTATGGTGAAATCATTTACAACTTTGTTCATTTGGCATTGCCACCTCGGTTGCCCCCCCCGTCGGGGGTTCACCATTGCCCCCTTGCGTTGGCCCACGACCTTTGAATGTGTTGGCGACAAAATTCTTGTTTTTGCGAGGGTAGGGCTCAAAACCAAAAGGGGTCTCGGCGGAATATGGCCGATGAAGATATTGCTGGTACCTGGAAGGAAGCAGAGAAACTCATTGACAAAGGTAAAATTGATAGAGCATTAGATCTCTTAAGAGAGGCTGATGCTGACGGTAAAGAGGCAACTACGCTAAGACTTGCTGGAAAAGCAATGCACATGAAAGCATCCAAAAGCGGCTCAGCATCTGAGTATAGAAAAGCAGCGAGTTTGCTACGTGATGCGGTGAAGATGAACCCACGAGACAAGCAATCTAACGCGCAATACAATCAACTACTAAACGAAATGCAGGATAAGGGGATTTCTCAAACAGCAATTCCTAGGTTGTTCAACGAAGGAACTCCAACTCCAGCAGGCCTATTCGCAATAGTTGCGGCTCTGTTGATTATTCTTGCAGCAATTCAATTCGTACAATCTTCTGACAATTCAAATCAAGATGTTATGATGAAATTGAGATGGACCGACGCTAACGGTGTAGAACATGAAGGTACCATTTGGATCGAATTGTATGATGATGAAACACCAATGCATGCTGAATCATTCAGGGCTAACGTAGACATGGGCAGATATGACGGTATACCATTCCACCGAATCGTTGATGGATTCATGATTCAAGGAGGGGATTTCGTCAACAAGGCTGGCACGGGAGGATATGCAGGTGCATACTTCGGTTATTGTAAGCCAAGCATGGAGAAAACCGATGATTGTGAAGGTGATGAAACAAGTTGGGTTGTCCCTGCTGAATTCGGCCAAACCCATGACCCGGGAGTAATTGCTGCTGCTAGATCACAATCTCCTAATTCACATGGCTCTCAGTTCTATCTAGTTGATTCAGTCGGTGCTTACTCACTCGATGGTAGCTATACTGCCTTTGGTATCGCCTATGCGGGGGAAATCGATGGAGTGGATACCACTGGTGTAGAAGTGATTGACCAAATCTCCCAAGTTGAGTGCCAATCATTGGACGGGGTTTGTAGAGATGCTTCACAACAAGATCCTAATGCTGCCAAGTCTGTTCATCCAGTAATCGTTGTAGAAGCAACTCTAATCGAAGATGATTCTGATGATCCTTGGTACAAGTTCTGGTGATTAATCCAGCAAAAGGCATGTTGATATGTTTGGGTCACTCGCACTCAAGATATGAGCGAGGCAAATTCCTTTTCATCCAAGAAAGAATTCTCTCAAGGTGGCTATTATCATTCATTGGATTCATTGGATGAATCTGGGATTGATACCTCGAATCTTCCTTATTCAATCAGAGTATTGCTAGAAGGCGCATTGAGAAACTGCGACGGATTTTTGATTACTGAGCAGGACGTAAGAAATATTGCAGCATGGACTGCAAATGGAGAGCGTGGAGAAATTCCATTCCTTCCTTCTAGAGTAATTCTTCAGGATTTTACTGGAGTCCCCGCAGTTGTTGATTTAGCAGCTCTTCGAGATGCTATGGTTGAGATGGGAGGAGATCCAGAAAAAGTCAATCCGCAAGTTCCTGTAGACTTGGTAATTGATCACTCTGTTCAAGTTGATATTTCAGGAGCTAATGCAGACGCTTTAGACCTGAATTTGGATATGGAATATCATAGAAATATGGAGCGTTACACCTTCTTGAAATGGGGCCAGCAATCTTTGAAGAATTTCAGAGCAGTGCCTCCTTCAAGAGGTATTGTTCACCAAGTCAATCTTGAATGGAT
>CAXGTB010000131.1:0-4224 GCA_964012565.1 uncultured euryarchaeote
TATTCCATTCCTCTCTAGCCGCAGGACTGATTAATGATAATACGATTACTAAAGGTATGATCACGAACATTCCCCAAGGAATAATCCATAACATCAGTACGCTTATTGACAAACCATACATCATTGATTTGTCAAAGGATTCGGATTTCCATTTTAGCATTCCAAACAAGGCTGCCACGAGGACAATCGATGCTAGAATTCCTCCGAACACAACATGCCCTAGCACTTTGGAAGCATAAGTGCAACCCTAGATACATCACTAGAGCGGCAGATTGTAATGGGTGAATGCGGGCTTCGGGACCAATGGAAACCCTCCTGTCGCTATCTGATGTGTCTTGGCGGCACAAGGTTCGAGATTTTTCCACATGGAAACCCTGGGCTAAAAGGGATGGAGCAGGAATCTATTCAATTGATTTGGAAATAAAATCTGGGACAATAATTGGACTAATTGGACCAAATGGTGCAGGTAAATCCACTCTGATGAGAGCAATATGTGGCCTCTATGATTGCGAAGGATTTGATAAATCGTGTGAAGAACGTAGAACTCAAATCGGTTACATGCCTGAACAAGTAAGATGGGAAGGTCGAACAAGTGTAAGGCACGCGCTAGAATCAATAGCGATGATGCGTGAGGATGAGGTAGACATTGAGAATATCATTCAAACAGTTGGTCTTTCATCCAAATCTGAAGAGATCTTAGACAACCTCTCACAAGGAATGCGCCAAAGATTGTCCTTAGCATGCGCCCTAATTGGAAATCCGAAGATGCTGGTTATGGATGAACCACTAAATGGATTGGACCCACTTGCTCAAAGAGCATTCTCTAACCTATTGAAAAATCTAGCAAAAAAAGGTGTCGCAATAGTGGTATCATCACACCAAGTTACTGATTTGGAATCTCTTGTCGATAATGTAGCATTGCTTCACCGTGGCCAATTATTAATTCATGGAACGCTAGAAGAGGTTCGCAATAATTTGAGTCTAGAAGAAGATTCGGGAATTGTTGAAATGATATGTGCAGTAACTGGAATAGATCCAGAAGATATCACTCTAGAATTATCAGATGATGGAATTCTACCCCTCAAAAAGATAGGAGGTGAGGAAGAATGAGTGCGATTAGTCTGAGCATTCACGTCATGAAGGAGAGACTTACTGCAGGTCGAATGATGGTGATTTGGCCATTACTCGCGATGTTTATTTTGTTCTCTAGTTGGGGACTTTCTGACCCTAAGGCGAATTTGCCAGCAAGCATCGTTATTGATTCCGCATACGATGTTATGTTCGTTTCAACGGCTTTCATTATTTTTTCAGCCACTATGGGTGCAGTATTGATTTCATTCGATGGAGTTAGTAGAGACAGGTTATCAGGAGTTCTGGAAATCAAACTTTCTCAGCCGATTAAACGATCTGTATTTGCAAGAGCTTTACTAATTGGCCATTGGGCAGCAATATTCCTTCCAGTGATGCTTCTCAACTTAGTCAGTCTCGCTATAATTTGGCATAGATTAGATGAGTTACCTAGCATGGAAGAATTATTTATTCACACACTAGGAACGGCCCTCTTACTTTTCTGGTATACAACGATCCAGCTTTTGGCCTCATCCTGGGCTAAAGATCTAGGTTCATCTATTGCCATAGGATTGGGAATTTGGATGATATTTACATTGCTCTGGCTAGTCTTAACAACAGTTGTTGCAGGCCTTTCTGGAGTCGGAGTGGAGGACTTAAATTCTTCAGAGTACGTTAGAATAGATGCAATAATGGATTTATTCTCACCAAATGGCGTCTATCATCACTTGCTAGAAATGCCATTAGATGACGTAGATAGAGGTATGTCGCCTGCATACATCAGTTTGGCTGCGATTCTATGGAGCATAATTCCCGCCCACCTCTTCGCAAAGCGAATAGAACGTCTTCAACCTTAACAATCATAGGAACACACTAAGAGTAATCTGCCCTACGGGCAGGACATGAAGGGAAAGTTAAGTGCGCTTTTGCTTGCTATTTTGATGGCTACAGTGTCTATGACTGGCGCTACATCAGCTGAAGATTCTGGAAGACAAAGTAGCATGGATGACGTGGATTGCTCCGGCTATACATTCGAAGATCTATTCGAATACGACAACGCTGTATTCGAGTTTCAAATTCTAAGTGATTGGGCTACATCTGACCTATTTGCTAATTCATGGGTCAACGAAAGCCGTGCAGCGGTAGTTCGTGACAACCTTGACGGATTGTTTGATGGATTCCCTGGTGGAAACAACGATTGGATTTCAACTGACGAAAGAGATGCCGTGAGAGAAATTGGTGCAAAATGCATAGCAGACATGTATACTAGAATCGGTATCCGTGAAGGAATTCCACATCGCGGAGGAGTTGACTGGAATGACGTAGAATTCGTTGAGGATGGCATCGGCTTAGAAGAAGTCGACTTGATCCCTCCAACACATCCTGAAGAGAGAGATTGCTCGACAAGATACGCTTTTGCTAGTTCAGATTGCAGAGAAGTCCCAACATCTGCAACAAATAATCTTGAAATCTCAATGTTCGTCAAAGATGGTGAAACATACAATTCACAATTCAACAAATTACCAAATTCGGGTCAGAGCGATTTCACTGTAGCAATGAATGTCACTAACATGACAAGCGCAACAATGGTTTACACTTTCCCTTACGTTGATGGATTAAGAATGTCTAATTGGACTATCCAAGATGATGGAGTTGAAAATCTAGCACCTGGTTCTATCGATGAGATTTTCTTGCCGGATGGAAGCGTTAGAGTTAGTGTTTCAATCACTTACGATAAAGCAGATTACCCAATGATTCGTAATATCTTCTTCGATATGACTACAACTCCGCCTGCAACAAATGACCTCCCTGAATGGACTTCAAATGAGCCAGCTGATGGAACCATCATTCCAATGATTACGGAGATGGGTAATGAAGTAGTTGCAATAACAAGCGAAACTATGGCTGATTGGGCAACTGACGACAATGCATGGGGACTAGATTGCCAATTTACTGAGTCTGGATGGTCTAGCCAAATGAACTCTGATGGTGAATTATTAGTCACACCAGGAACTTCACAATCTTCCGATGCGACCTGTTCACTAAAAGATCCATACGACGCAATGAGTAATGAAAGCCACACATGGAGATTTGGCCAACCTGTAAGTTTCTCAGTACCAGGCCAGTCAAATAACGGGATGATGTACTACACAGATTCTGTAAACATCGAATCTGATCCGTCCTTGTTAGTGCAAAACCTAGCGATTGGACTTAGAGCATCACAGAATGGAGCACTTGGTTTAACCACAAATATCAACCTAGGCTCAACAGCCTCAACTGATTCGGTTTCCCTTTCTGGAATCTCACCAGGAGAGTTCAAAATCCATGTAATGGCAACATCTGCTGGCATGCTAGATTGGAGTGAAGAATTTGATTTCGGACTCCAAAAAGCCAACACCTGGCCGATAATCACAGTAGATACAGACCCTATTGAAGGGACTCAAGCAACATGGGCATCTGATGGATATTCATTCATGCTTTCAGGCACAGCGATAGATCCTGACGGCGGAGAAGTTACACTCTCTGCAGTAATGTGCGGGGACACTACAACTGAATTCTCGACAACAGGTGATACTTGGACTGTCAGTCTTTCAACAGCAAAATGTGTTGCAAATGGTCTCACACAGTACGATGTCGTACTTTCTGCAACAGATTCAATCGGTGCTGTTAGCACTGAAGACGTCAGTGTCCCTGACCAAAATGCTGCAGACGACAGTGGTGAAGAAACAACAGATACGACTTCTGAGGATTCAGGAGGATTGCCTTCTCTAGGAATGTTCGCAACAATTGTAGCAATGCTTGGTGCTGCACTTCTACTACGTAGAGATTGAGTTTCAAAAGACCACCAGAGGGATTTTCATGTTCAAAGGTAGAGTCGAGAAAGTCAGTCATGAAGGCGGACTTCTCGTCAGTTACACGGGTGCTTGCCCAGCTCTAGGGTCTGTGATGATAGACTCCGGTGAAACTTACATCGGCAAAGTCGACGGAGTTATCGGTAATTTGGACAACTCATTGGTCCATATTGCCCACCTTGATAGAAAAGCAAACCCACAACAGATGGTTGGACTAGAAATTACAATTAGATCCAAGAGGTCGAGAGATCCTCCACGCTCTAGAGACAATCGTTCCCATGACGGAAATAGAGGTCGTGATGAC
>CAXGTB010000132.1:0-4189 GCA_964012565.1 uncultured euryarchaeote
CCAATCATGTCAAGCAACTTAACCATCGCTGGACCAGGAACTGCATTACCACAATCAACTGCGACTTTCACAGGCCTTGCAAGTTTTCCAGTTGAGGCAACTATTGCCTCAAGATATGTGTCTTCATGCGGGTGTTCGATAGCTTCTCCTTGCCCTTCAGCGAAATCTCCAGCAAGGAAGACTTCCTTCAATTCCTGAATTTCTTCTCCTGCTAGAGGCAGAGTTCCTCTGCACATTTTGAAGCCATTATGGGTAGGCATTGGAAGGTGAGATGCAGTCACCATGACTCCTCCATCAACCGGAAGAGTCCAGCAAGCGTGGTATAGACAACCGGTTGATACAATGCCCAAATCGAGAACTTTAACTCCAGAGTCCACCAATCCTTGAATTAGGTTTGAGGCATAGCCTGGGCTTGATTTTCTAATATCGCGACCGACTGCAAAAGATGAACATTCGAGGTAGGTGGCCATTGCTCTTCCTAGACGATATGCGAATTCATCAGAAAGCTCTTCGCCAGACAATCCACGAATGTCGTAAGCCTTGAAGCAGTGTAGAGGCCACTCTCCCATATTGTAGGCCTGCGGGTCTTCTCGTATGTATTTCATCTCCTAATCAGAAAGGAGATGGTCAATCCTATGGTAAGGAAAATCCCCCATTCCAATAGAACATCATACCACCATGATGCTGCTGTTATTGCGGTGATTATTGGTAAACTAATCTTGAGTAATTTAGGCCAAGTCATCAAACCTTGAGGTGGCTGTTCAAGGTATGGTGTTCCCGGCATTATTACCACTCAACATTAATTAGAATCGATTGCCTGAACTACAATCTCTACTTTAGCACCAGCAGGAAGTGCTCCCGCTTCAAAAGCAGCACGAGCAGGTTTCACTTCCATAGATTCTACCCAAGCACCATACACTTCGTTCATCGCTTGGAAGTCCCCAATGTCGTCAAGTAGGACTTGGGCAAAACAAACAGAATCCTTTGTTACACCGGCAGCCTGCAATAATGCATCGATTTTTGCTAAAGCCCCTGCGGTTTGCATAGCTGTATCATCTCCGGCATCTACATCGATTTGACCAGACAACCAGATCATGTTACCAGCCTTTACTCCAGGGGTGTATGGGCCGTACAATTTTGAGCCTGCAACACTAATCGCTTTCTTCTCCATGTATCGGGGCACTAATCGGTGGCACATCAAAATAGCCCGTCATCATGGGTTGTTTATGGCGACTGGGTGGGTAATCGATCATCCGGCCCATGCACGCCTTCTTGCTCCAATAATGCGAGAGTTATCTAGCACTAATGATGTGATCATCGCTTGTGACAGAAAAGAGGTACGCTCGATGATTGAGAATTGTGATGGCCATTTACCCAGAAGGAAAACGGTATGGGTTCCTCGCCCGGTTGGTAAAGGAAGATGGCGTAAAGCTTGGAAGCGTAGTAGAATCTCCAAAAAGGCTCTCAAAACAGTATCCAAAGTAGTCTCAATAGGCGCTCCAATTGAACTTAGAGTATCTCCAAGGAAAGCCAAGAGGATTTACATCACCGATACAGAAGTTAACCATCTAGCTCACAGTTTGGCAACTCCTACAGACATAATTATTCCAACCCATTTCATTGATTCACTGGCTGGACCTCTGATGAAAAAGAAAAGTAATTTCCATCGTATAGATGGGCTCCATGGCCACATCCATCTTCATCCACATATGCGGCCATCATCGGTTTCAAATCCTCCAAAGGTAATGCTACGTAGGTTACTAGGAGACGGTATCCACGATAGTGATGAAATTGAAAAAATTCCAGAAAATTGGTTGGATGGTTTGAACCTGAGTTATGCGGATGAGAATGAAGTAAAGGGAAATCCATGGGATTTGATTAGCAAAATTTCAGAGATGGATGGAGTGATAACTCAATCTGTTACATTAGCAAGCGAAGCTGTTTTGCTCGGTGTGCCCACTTTGTTGGTAAGCAAAGCCAAGAGAGGGTTTTTGGATAGACTTGTTAGTGAAGGTTATCCATTATTTATTGCCAAAGAAAACGATGACTCGATTCTTGCAGCATGGTTAGCAGGTATTCATTTGACAGATGCATTGGATGAACCAGACTGGCCAAATGCAAAATCAGAATTAATCAATCTCATCAAGGATTGACATATGGTCTCCTGCCATTTCTTTGACATCTGAAATTAGATGCCAAGCAGCGCTGGCAGCATCGTCCCCAGCAATCGGTTCACCCGTTGCTGAAACGACATATGCAATCGAAACAACGTGTCCTCTAGGGTCTCTGTTTGGGTCGCCTCGAACACATAATAATCGAATTACTTCGCCTTCAATTCCACATTCTTCTTTGAGTTCTCTTAGGACTGCAACTTCTGGGTCTTCTCCTTTGTCAACAAATCCTCCTGGGAACGCAAGCATTCCCTTCCATGGCTCTCTACCTCTTCGAATGAGCAGGACTTCTTCTCCTCGAATTGCTACAGCATCTACTGCTAGGGATGGTTGAGGCCATTGACCACATTCATTGCAAATGGGCATCTCACTCACCAAATCTTCGCTTGCGTGCTTGATATGTTTGAATCGCTTTGAGTAGTTCTTTCTTAGAGAACGACGGCCAGTATACATCGGTGAAATAGAGTTCAGTGTATGCCATTTGCCAAAGCAAAAAGTTCGAGATTCTCTCTTCGCCTGAGGTTCGAATAACCAAGTCAGGATCTGGCATTTCAGCAGTGTATAGCCTACGACTGACTTCTTCTTCATCAATAGCGTCAACAGATAAATCTCCAGCGGCGTGATCTTTTGCAATGCTCTTGATAGCGCCTAGCATTTCTTCACGACTTCCATAAGCAAGACAAACAGTGAATGTATAATCATTGTAACTAGCAGTCTTTTCTTCTGCGTAATCTATGGCTTCATTAACCGATTTTGGTAGCATTTCTCGCTTACCAATGATTTGGACTTTGACTTTATTTTCATGAATTCTTTCATCGTCTGCAATATCTTTCAATCCTTCTATGTAGAGGTTGAATAAGCCCTCTAATTCGTGTGGTGGTCGATTCAGATTTTCAGTTGACAAAGCATATACTGTGAAATAATGAATTTCTAATTCAAGGACCCAATCTAGAACTTGTTCTAATTTCATCTTGCCCATTTTATGGCCGATATCGGTTTCAAGAGCCTTGGACCAGGCGAATCTTCGATTTCCATCCATGATGATAGCGAGGTGGTTGACTTTTTCTGGATGCTCTTTGACTTCCCGCTGCAGTTTTGCTTCAACAGCAGAACCGAGTACATCACCGAGACGATTACTGATACCCAAGTCCTCGCCCCCTCTAACCCTCCCATTCACTTCAACCGTTTGAGTTAATCCCCACCGACCCTTCGGCTATGTTCATGGAGACTCGACCATGGTGGCCAAAAGGCATCGCTTTGAGTCATGATGAAGTCTCTATCACTACAATCTGGGGCACGATGCCACTACACCTTCCTGACGTTTCGATTGAATGGTGGAATGAACTTGAAGGAACATGGGGTGACTGGCCAGTTGCAACAAAAATGGAAATGGTCAACGAAGATAGGAGTGGAATGTGGTATGACATTGGCGAATTCACCGCCTTGATTGCCCCAATCCCTACTGGGAAACAGACCTCGCGATTATCCAAGAATCCACAACTTAGGTCATCTGTTGAATCCAGCTTACAACTACCAATCGCTGGTTTTGAGAAGGATGGGGATCACATCCTGGTTTATCCCAAAGAGGAGCCGAGAAAAATTACTGCCAAATATTTAGCAGGATTACATAACGATTTGATTACAGGAAATTGGCATACTCCGCAAGATGAGTATGGGTGGAATGATCGACTAAAGAAAGTCGAAAACACTCTCAAAACCAGTACTTTATGGCGAGCTCCTCATTGCAAAAACACAATCGGAATCCCTCGTATAGAGTTGGATGGAATGAGGCCAATCCCTATTCCACTAAGTGAAGCATTACTGTGGAAAAAGGATACGAATCTTCCTATGATTCGTCAAGTAATCAAGCATGGAGTATTACATGAATGGAGAGAACTGATTTCAGCTAGGTATACCAAAGAGGATGTAATGAGGGCCGCAACAGGAGGTGTGCCTCACATTGTTTACGATTTGAAACTGCTAGAAAAAGCAGAGTGTGTAGCCTTTGATTTGGATTC
>CAXGTB010000133.1:0-4150 GCA_964012565.1 uncultured euryarchaeote
CAGGTGGCATACCTGGCGGTGCAGGTGGCATACCTGGTGGTGCAGGTGGCATTCCTGGTGGTGCAGGTGGCATTCCTGGTGGTAGTGGTGGTGCATTAGTGTCTTCTTCGCTCATATTATCGCCTCCGATTTGCCGTAGGGCGGCATCCTCTCCATCTATGCACAGCGTATAACCATTGTGCGAAAATTCTCATTCAACCAAATACATAATGCGAGAAAAAACGGTAGGTTGATGAGGGGTAGTCATGCCCGCGAATCATGGTAGGTTTAGATTCATCATCCCCTCCTGTAATTTTCGTTGTCGGAACAGCGGGAGCAGGGAAGTCCTCGCTGGTTACGTCATATCAAAGATGGAGTCGATTCATAGAAACTGAGACTATTGCAGTAAACCTAGACCCTGGTGCTGAAAGAGTACATTATGATGCTGAATTCGACGTTCGTGATATAATCTCGCTAACTGAAGTCATGAATGAATATGATCTTGGGCCAAATGGTGCTCAAATTTTGGCTGCAGATTTAGTCGCAGCCCAAGCATTAGAGGTTGCTGATGAATTACATGCACTTGCTGGTGAATTGATTATCGTTGATACTCCAGGACAAGTTGAGTTGTTCGCGTTCAGAGAAGCATCATCTCATTTGATTGATGTTCTTGGTCAAGACCAAGCTGCGATTATTTACTTGTTCGACCCAATGCTATCAAGAAGCCCTTCCGGATTTGTTTCTCAGATGTTGTTGTCAAGCATTGTTGAATTCAGACTTGGCCTACCGACCAAGAATTTCCTTTCCAAGTCAGATCTACTCGAGGAAGAAGAATTGGAGAAAATTCTGGAATGGTCTGAAAGATTAGAAATTCTAGAAATGGCACTATATGATGAGGCTGGTGGGCAACGAACAGAATTCGCAATAAACCAACTAAGGATGATGCAACAATTCTCCCAGACTCCCGGCCTTACACCTCTTTCAAGTGAGACTGAAGATGGCATGGCAGATGTACTTACTTTTGCACAAGCCTTGTTCGGTGGAATGAGCGACGCAAGAGATGGATTTGCTGCAGATATCGAGCACGAGAAGAACTAATCTCGACCGATGTAACTTTTAGCCTCCCACCAAGAGCAGGGGCATGGCTGAACACCTATTGGCTATCGATGACGTAGCCGAAGATTTTGCAGATATACTAAATTGGGCTATTGAATTCAAACGTATGTGGAAATCTGAAGATGAGATTGCAATGAACTTCTTTCCACTTGCAGATATGGCAGTTGGCAGTATCTATGAAAAGCCAAGTACAAGGACAAGAGTCTCATTTGAAGTTGGAATTAACCGTCTTGGAGGATATCCGCTTACCCTCCTAAAGAATGACATCCAACTCGGCAAATCTGAAACAGTAGCGGATACAGCTAATGTTCTTTCAAGATTTTTGGGCGCTATAACATACAGATGCTTTGGTCATGCCGACGTAGCAGAACTAGCTGCTAACTCGAGTGTCCCTGTATTGAATGCACTCTCGGACAAACATCATCCGTGTCAGGCTGCAGCGGATTTGATGACTATTCTCGAACACTTCCCAGAAAAGGAAAATCTGAAGGTTTCATGGGTAGGAGATGGCAACAATGTACTTCACGATTTAATGCTAGCTTGTGGGATGCTAGGAATCGACTTCGCTTATGCGTACCCAAAGGGATACGAACCTGCTGAAGATGTTGTATCACGTGCTGAAGAATTTGCTAAGGAAAATGATTCAGAAATGGTCGGAACTAATGAACCAAAGGATGCTGTTAAGGATGCAAATGTGATCTACACAGACGTATTCGTGTCTATGGGAGAAGAAGGATTGAAGGACAAAATGGCTGACTTTGATGGATTCCAAGTAAACATGGATTTGGTTTCAAACGCTGATGAAAAATGGGCATTCATGCACTGTCTACCTGCTCACAGGGGAGATGAAGTTACTGATGAAGTGATGGATCATGAAAACAGTATTGTTTTCGATCAAGCAGAAAACAGAATGTGGGCTCAAATGAGTTTACTAGCATACCTAGTCGACAATGCTGCATGGTCGGCCATGGGCGAAATGATGGGCGTAGGCTTCTAAGTCAGAGGACACTTACTTGTATTGCAAAAGCAATCAAACCTAGAAGCATACCCAAACGAACATTTTGCTGGGCTTTGTGATCTTCACCATGGAAAAGAGGCCCGTTTAGTGAAAATAAGATGAATATTGCCGGAGCATGGAACACGATTTGGTGATATTCCAGTGGCCCGATGTAGTGAGCAAGTCCGAGTGTTACCATTGAAGCCAGGATGAAGACATAAGCTACTGATCTAGCATTCATTAGTCCGATTTTCATTGGAAGAGTATTCCTTCCTTCATCACTATCCATATCTTCACAATCTTTGATTATCTCTCTGGCTAGATTAGCAAAGAATGCAACTACTGAAGCATAAATTACGATCTCGGTATTAGCCAGTGAAACCGCTGCTGCACCGAATACAATCACTGCTCCCACCATAAGCGATATAGCGATATTTCCAATCAAGCCCGACTTCTTGGTCTGTAGACCAGCATCATATGTATACATCAGAAATGCAGCAACAGACCATATTGCGATCAAAGGATAAGGATCTTCAGTAAAGTAAGCTCCCGAGCCCATAAAGAGTATACTTAGTAGGGAAAATGTGTATGCAACCTTAGTTGATGACTCAACACTTATTCTTCCTGAAGGAATCGGTTTATGCGGCTTTGCTTTGGCATCTATAGAAATATCTGCAATGTCGTTCAAAGTATTTCCAGCCGCCATGAAACAAATCGCAGAGGTGGTCTGAAGGGCTACGAGACCCAATGCTTGGGTATCCCAAGCACCACCAAGGGCGAGATGAGCTCCAAGAGGTACCGTAACTGCCGCTAAAACGACATTTTTCGGACGGGACAACTCAACAATCTCGCGCCACATCAGACCTAGGGGGGATGATAGGGGTAAATGGTCAGTTCGCTACCAGAGACCATATGCAGACTCTTTCGCGAAAGCCAGCCATTGTTGTGCCCTCGGTGATTCCAAGTTTTTCGAATCGATTATCTCTAGCAAGTACATTTCCGACCTGGTTCATTGTAGCTCCCCAACGGAAACGCTTGTTTACGTGCTCTAGAATTTGACTAGTATTGGATTCGCCATTATCTTCTAAGTATTGAGCGATCTCATTACGTAGGCGTCCTGTTCTACCCATCATGCTTCACCTCTGGTTCTGCGTGCTAGGTTTTGCCAGGTAACAGGGACCTCGATCTTTAGCGGTTGCCAGTCCCAATTTCCGTCAGATGATACAATATGTGTATTGTAACGTGTGTTCATGCTTTTGGCTTCTCCACTCGGCACTAGGTCCGAGAATCTCAGGTTTTTGTTCATGTACTAAACTATCAAGGCCGAGTATATCAAGAAAAGATGAAGACTCGAAAGTAAAAGTGAAAGTGAAGAGAAAGCCCACTGAAAGATGTTTTCACTTTCACAATTGAGTGAATGTGGTTCATTCTAGTACCCGTTCAGAATAAATACGGGTGACAAGTCGGTCGGCTGTCGCTCGTATAGTGTAGTGGCCCATCATGAAGCCCTCTCGAGGCTTCGACCCGGGTTCAAATCCCGGTACGAGCACTTACTTAATTTCTGATAATCGGGTTAATAAGAAACGGTTCAGCCGATAAATTGCTCCGGTAACGGGGCGAGCGTTTTCCGGGGTGGGCGAGGGGTCGCCCGTTTGTACACGCTCGTTCCACATTTTCAACTACTGGAAATCAACCC
Source organism: uncultured euryarchaeote (assembly GCA_964012565.1). Classification (GTDB taxonomy): domain Archaea; phylum Thermoplasmatota; class Poseidoniia; order Poseidoniales; family Poseidoniaceae; genus MGIIa-K1. Next base: position 3,789 of record CAXGTB010000133.1, read on the forward strand.
AGTCCGAATATTCTTTACTAGATTTAACCTCGAAAGATATGATTTGAGGAGTGTCATAGGGATGATTTTCCTCGATTAGGTTAACAACTACTTGCATGTTGCTTTGCGAGACTTTTATTTGCAAAGACCACTCACTTTCTGATTGGATTTTTCCTTCCCACTTGTATGTTGATGAGACTTTGTGATGCTGTACACAGGCAGCTCCAGACTCTACAAGAGATTGTGCAAATGATCCAACTTCAAACTCCCTCCAAGAACCAGGCAGAGTCGTTTTGACGACCCACAATTTGCTGGACATGATTGTTCGAGATTGCTGTGAGCAATGAACATTTTTGTTAACACAAATTGAAAAGTGAGAAGCC
>CAXGTB010000134.1:0-4129 GCA_964012565.1 uncultured euryarchaeote
TTTGTGCGGTAAGCCCTGGTGTTGGAGTAAGAAAAATGCATTCAACAAGACGGAATGCTTTCAAAATGGTAAATGGTGAAAGGATTAGTGAAATCACAATTTCTAGAGAGGGATTAACTCATTCCCCAGTTACAATACAAGAATCTAGAGAGGTCTCTAATCCTACGAAGTACGACCCTGATATACGAATTGCACAATTCATAGCAGGGCCTCACTTACATGCTGATTTACTAGAAGCAGCACAGAGTTCGGGATACTCTGCAATACTCATTCATGGGACAGGACTAGGTCATTTACCAATTGAAAATCCAACTGGGGATGCTCCAGAAAATGATAAACTGGCAAAGGTGATTGAGAACTCACCTATCCCAGTAATTGTAGCAAACCAATGTATCAATGGGCCAGTTGATTTGAACGTTTATTCCAAGGGAAGAAACCAGCAAGACATCGGTGTACTTGGCCATGGTTCTACCAGTTCCCCTGAAGCATTACTCGCAAAAATTCATTGGGCACTTTCCAATGAAAAAGGCTTAGATATATTATCTGAAAATCTATGTGGGGAGAATCAATCCTCTCTAATGTCATAACCGCTTTAATGAATAACCGGAAAGGAGTGGAGGTAAACATGTCAAGGGATTCGAGTGAGGCTCTTGAGGACTTGAAGTACCGTCGCGAGAAGATCCTCATGGGTGGTGGACTCAAGCGACAAGAGAGTATTCGTGCATCAGGCAGAGGTACTGCTAGAGACAGAATCCGCAACCTACTAGACGAAGATTCCTTCGTTGAAATCGATACATTTCTTACTCACAGAACATCAGATCATGGCATGTTCATGCACGAGACATTAGGCGATGGCGTTGTTTGTGGACACGGCACAGTCGATGGCAGGAGAATCTATTGTTTCGCACAGGATTTCTCAGTCCACGGGGGTTCAATGGGTGAAATGCACGCCAAGAAAATCTCAAAGGTCGTTGAAATGGCAGAACGAACCAAAGTTCCAATCGTTGGAATTTGGGACGGCGGTGGACAAAGAGCTCAAGATGGAATAAATTCACTTGGGGGAACTGGAGAATTACTAGACAGATTGGTTCAGTGCTCAGGTAGAATCCCAATGATTTCTTTAGTTCTTGGCCCCGTAGTGGGAGTTTCTGCATTGGGTGCAAGCCTGGCTGATTTCACAATTCTTGGCAACGACCACGGACAATTATTCATGTCATCTCCACTCGAAACACCAGAGTGTATCAGTGGTGAAGTAGATGCTGCAGGCCTAGGAGGTGCAAGCCTTCATGCTAGTCGTTCTGGAATCGCTTGTCTGATTGCAGAGGATGAAGAAGAGGCTTGCGCATTAGCAGCAGATATCCTCGGATTCCTGCCTGATAACAATCAATCAAGCCCACCTGTTGAGCCGACTGCAGATGATCCTACCAGATTGAATCCTGATTTGGAAGCACTAGTTCCTGACAATCCAAACCGTCCATATGACATGGTAAAAGTGATTGAAGAAATTGTTGATGATGGCATATTCATGGAGTTGTTCAACTCTTATGCTGAGAACATCGTAATCGGATTTGCTAGACTTGATGGGAAAACCATTGGAATCGTGGCTAACCAGCCAAAAGTACTGGCAGGTTGCTTGGACATTGATGCTTCAATTAAGGCAGCAAGATTCATCAGAACTTGTGATGCCTTCAACATCCCTCTCGTGACCTTCGAAGACGTACCTGGTTTCCTGCCGGGTGTCGTTCAAGAGTGGGGTGGAATTATTCGCCATGGAGCGAAATTGTTGTTCGCATATGCGGAAGCGACCGTTCCAAAGATGACTTTGGTTACGAGAAAGGCATACGGCGGTGCATATTTAGCAATGAGTTGTAAACACCTTCAATCCGATTATAATATTGCATGGCCGACAGCAGAGCTAGCGGTTATGGGCGCTGAAGGTGCGGTAAACATAATTCATCGAAGAGAGATTGCTGCTGCTGCTGAAGATAAGAAAGAGGAGACTCGACTACAACTTGTTGAGGAATACAAGTCAAAGTTTGGAGACCCATATGTTGCTGCTAGAAACGGTTGGTTAGACGATGTCATCGAACCTGAAGAAAGCCGCTTGCGGTTAATTCGTGCACTGAGGATTTTATCGTCAAAAAGAGAATGGTCACCACCAAAGAAGCATGGAAATATTCCACTTTGATCAATCTTTTTTAGATTGTAACATGTATCCGATAAGGAGCAATACAACCAACCCTAGACCGATTGGCAATACCCATTCTCCGATTTCTATTTCTGATTCTGAATCATCTTTAGTTTCCACTTGAGGAATTACTTCAATTTCTTGCAAGGCTGTATTTGACCACTGTTGAGCGTTACTATCCCATACTTTTACTTCAGCGGTATAGAATCCATCGAGCGTTGCCTTTGTGGTCGTCAGGCAAGTCAGTAAAACTGTACCAGTACATTCTGTGCCTTGTTCAATCGATTGGTTATCAAAGTTAACAGAATAAACAAGACCTGTGTTTCCGTCTTTATCGGAAATAGTCCAAAGAATAGATACTAAATTTATTTCAACGTCAATCGAAGAAATTGCAACCGTGGGTAGGTCAGGCACGGAATTCACTTTGACATTGAAAACAGCTGAAGTCGAATTTAATCCATCACTTACCTCAATAGTGTAGGAAGCGGTGCCGAATAAATCTGGGTTTCCGGCTAGCAGCAATTCACTTCCTGCTAAAGAGTATCCAAGAATATCAGATTGTCCAGTGATTGTGTAAGAGAGAATATCGTCATCCACATTGATTGTATAATTGTCTAAATCAATCGACAGAGTTTCATCTTCATCGAATTCAACAGAAAAGGAATCTGATGAAAATTCAATCATGTCATCAACCGCCTCTATATTGATTGGAACGAATATTTGCAATGATTGTGTAACTCCATCCGAAACAGTGAATTCAATGAATTCTGCCCCATTCCAGTGTGTTTGAGGATCGATTAAAACAGTAGATTGAGTAGATTCAATTCTAATCCCTGGGTAATCTCTCGTTGCATTAACGACAAGAGGCTGATTCTCGGGGTCGCTAATATAATTAGCAAAATCAACCACTATACTATCTCCATCCTCAATCGATTTTTGTTGAGGTATTGTTCCAGTTTGAAATACTGGATCATTTACCGGTAGAACTGTGACGTTCGTTGTCAAATTCACAGACTCTTCACTGGTCGATAAAGTAAGATTGACCTGAATTGTACCGTCCCACTCCTGATCAGCTACATGAGAAATATTCAACTCAGCACCTGAGTTAGACAACGACAATCTGTTGTCATCATTTTGCAGTAAAGAAGCAGAACTGAAGACAATATTTTCTCCATCTGGATCTGAAGCAAACAAACTAGATTGCACTGTTACATACGAATGCTGGTCAAGTGTGATTTCAGGAATTGGATTTGTAATCTCCATTGGCATCCCTACCCTATTGACAAATAATTCTAGCCAATCTGAAAATGAATTATCATGGACGTGTAACTCGATTAGCGAGGGTCCAGGAAGCAGTGATGAGCCCTCTATTTGACACGAAGCAACAGCGTTTTGCAAAATACCGATTATTACATCTCCATTTGGTAATTCACAAGATACATTTCCAGATGCAGGGCTACCATCCCTCATGGTAACATTTGCAGAAATTGTGAATGATTGGTTGAGCATCACAGACAATAAATCTGAGGTGATATCTTCCATGTGATACAAGCGTGAACGTGAAAGATCCTCATCGATGTAGGCATCTACGTCTCCTGAAACAGACTTGTCTTCCCGATTAAACGCTGTTTGATAGGCCGAATCATCTCCTTTCAAAGAGAGGTTGAGGTAAGGCAGGATATGGTCGAGGGCATGTCTTTGCTGACCATCACGGCCCATTGTTGAATCTCCGTCTGCCAATCTTTCGAAGAAACCATCAGTCTCTTGATATCCAATATGGTTAGCACCTCGAGCATGCATAACTTGCCAAGCACCAGGCCATGTGTTTAGGTATGACATTACGTTCTCATTGGCAGGAGCGATATCATCGGTAGTCCCGGTCAAGAATAATGCTGATGATGGCCTAGATAGTACAACTGATTGTGAATGCTGTGAGGATGA
>CAXGTB010000135.1:0-4128 GCA_964012565.1 uncultured euryarchaeote
TTTATGAATGAACATTTGTTAATAAGAGATTCGTATGGGTAATAATATGGGGGTTGAATCTTGCATTCAAACAACTCTCGATGGAACTGTCATAATCGACATCGAAGTTCAACCTGGTTCAAGCCGCCAAGGTGTTGTTGGGTACAACGAATGGCGAGGAAAATTACAGGTCGCAGTCAAAGCGGAAGCGCAGAAAGGAAAAGCCAATCACGCGGTGTGCAATGTGCTGGAAAAAATATTCTCAGCAAAAGCGACAGTCATTTCTGGACAAACCTCTCGGAGTAAGAAAATTAACATCCAGGGATTATCTTCACAGGAAATAATCGCAATCTTGGAGGGATTGGTTGAATCGTGAGCAAAGATATGCATTGGCGCACAGAGCTCTCGAGTCTAGTATCGAAGAGAATTCTGCTGGCAAAGTAATCTTAGTAGAGGGTAAACGCGATGAAATCGCTTTACGGAACCTTGGTTTTACCGGCCCAATCGAAAAATTAAATCGCGGTTGGAATATAGACAGGGTAGTAGTATACATCGTCGAAACTTACGGTAGTTGCATTGTATTGATGGATTGGGATAGAACAGGGGGACGAATCCAAAGGAGGTTGATGGATTCAATGACCAGTTTGGATACCAAACCATGCGATGAATTGAGAAGAGCACTTTCAAAGGCAATGAAGCCGGATACAATGTGTGTTGAAGACCTACCTTCATTCCTCGGGGAGCATTATCCCTGATTCTTTTACTGTGTTTAATACAACATGAGTGTATGAACGAGAGATTCCATCGAGGGTGAAAACTGTCTTTGTTAAGTTGTCCAAATCTTCACGATTTTGAACTCTAGCCAATACCATCGAATCCCAATCTCCTGTAACATCATATACCGCGAATACCCTTGAGTCGGAAGAAATATGCTTCTGCACATCCATAATTTTGCCCTTCTCGATACAAAGACCAGCCATGACGGTCATTCCCCAGCCTACGGATTCGGCATTCAAGATCGGAGCATAGCCTTGGATGACACCTTCAGATTCTAGTTTACGTAATCTGTTTGAGATTGTTCCTTGAGCGACTCCAACCCTTTGAGCCAATTGTCTGTGCGACAATCTAGCATCTTCACACAAAGCCTCAACGATTGCCCTGTCCACAGAATCAAGAGCCATATTTTCAAACGGAAGGCACTCCGTATTCAATCATTCGACTGCGGCTCTGGAAGGTTCAAATCAAGAATCCAATCTCCTAATTCTTCTACTTTAACAGCTAATTGCAAGGAGAAACTTCCACTTCCACTGACTCTCAGTGTACCTTCATGAGTAGTATTTTTTGGGATTGTTTGTTTCTTTATTCTGCCATTTGCTCGCCAACCATCTCCCATTGTTAACTCTCCAATTTCGATGGCGAATCCAGAAATTATCCTGTAATCGATAGTATTCTCTTCCTTAGACCAAGAGCCTTCGAGACGAGGAAGCCCCATCTCCCTTTTTCTTTCAGCCATTACAATGAATCCTATGCAAACGAGTAGCAATAATAGAAGTATAGCAGGAGTTAGAATTGCACCTTGATCAACAGATTGCCAGTAAGTGGGCATCTGCTCCCTTTGTATCGATAGGACTCGGTTAGATTCATCGCCTTCAAAACCACCAATTAGAATTAGCAATACTTCGTACTTGTCTGCAAAACTAGCATCGCCCAAATCGATTCCAGCTCCGCTTAGATGGTCACGAGAGATTGTTTCATTCCAATAATTAGTTCCATTACTGGAAAAATTCAGTGACGAGGAGGGTGCCCAGTCTCTTACAAGATTCGGGACTTCTCTTCCCATTGAATCTACTGCATTCGTCTCAATGATGAAAACATGCATTTGTGTTGCCCCATTAAGCGCCTTTGGATTAGTCCATGTTGCGGTTATGTTGAGCAACTCCACTTCTGATGAGCCAATCAATTGTATGCTCCAATCGATCTCAATTTCATTTTGTCGAATTTCAGGTTTGATATCGGAAATATTCTCAGGATAACCATCTATTGCAACAGAAGGTGTTTGAGCGAAACCGTGAAACATCATTCTTGCATTTGCATCATCGTCTGGTAGACCTCCACCTTCTTCATCAGCACCGATTCGCCAATGTAGGAGAGTGATTTCTCCCTCAGAGTCCATTTCTGCAAGTTCTTTCACTTTGTCTTCATCATCACTGCCATGAAACCATTCGACTAAGATAGGAGCCTCTTCTTGACTCTCGTATTTTCCTTCTGAATATACCGAAAGGTCTGAGACAGCAGTCGTCAAAGGCACCATCAAAATGGCGACCATAACTGCGAAAACTCTCATTCCTCCTCCTCCTCAAACTCTACTCCAAGTTTAATTCGAAGCACTTCTTGTTCTTTTTCATCAATCATCAGCGATACTCTTGCTGCGACCCAGGCTGGCATCAAGTGCTCTCCACATTTTAGAATGAATGAACCCTTTTCTATTGGAACCACAAAATCTTCACGAAGTGGTGCACGACCTTTCAACAAATAAATCATGCATTCTTTGTCTATTTCCACAATTCCACTTGTCATGTGATTACGCAGGAGCTCAAGTCCTTCCTGCCTTGTTCGCCAGATTCCTTTGTTATTGGTGAAAGTGGGTTGTCCGACATGTATTATTTTCAAAGGATGGAAATCTTCTCCAGGCCAGTAATCTCCTTTCTTGTTTACAACAGCAGGCTTGTACAGCCTGTCATAAACCATTTTAGCGGATAAATTAACCCTCTTTCCTCTTTGCCACCATGCAAAATCATTCCTGTTAATTCCCCATTTTGAGCAGATCTCCTGAACGATTTCGTCTGCTGCTGGTACACTTGTGTGTTTGTTCTTTTTCTGGCGAGGTAGTTCTACAGGTTCTCGATTTAATTGTCGATGAAGTATCATTGATCTAGCAATACCTTCAGGCGTTCTTTCAGCCACATGCTCGAATAAAGCGACAAAGAATCCACCTGTGTCGTTATCGTGTTGATGTACTCTTATTGTCATCGACAGGTCTGGTGCATCCATTCCGCGCTGATGAGGATTCAGCATATTTTCAGACAGGCCAGGAAGTTTAGGGATTTCTCCATCCCATTCAACGACTTCAGCATTTTCGTCAAGAATTTGCCAGTCATCAATTCCTCTATGGCATATTAGAGAAGGGAATAATTTTGCAGCGTCGATATTGATTAATTTCAGCCACGGGCACCTCTGTAGAATTTCGCATACAACAGCTTCATTTTCGATTGGGTCAAGCGAGCATGTCGAGTATACCATCCTCCCGCCTGGACGTAACAATTGTGCAGCCCTGTTGGCAATATCGGACTGCAATTTGAAAAGACTACGACCGACTTTTGGAGTCCATGAACGCCACAATTCTCGGTTTTTCCGAGTGGTGGCAGTTCCACTACATGGTGCATCAACTACAACTCCGTCAACACCTGGTTCAGGCATTCTCCCAATATGTCGACCATCATGCTGCATAATCACCATGTTACTTATTCCAAGCCTACCTCTGTTGGTGACAAGCAAATTCAGTCTACCAGAAGATGGCTCATTAGCGAGTACCAATCCATTAGGAATTGCCTCAGCGAGTTGAGTTGCTTTTGACCCGGGTGCTGCGCATGTATCCATCACTAGATCTCCATCGTTGGGTTCCAATACAACCGGTGGAAGCATCGATACCGCTTCCTGTCTTGTTATTCTTCCAGTTCCATGCAACAATGTAATCATTTTTTTTGCTTCATCATTAGGAAAATCACCTTTTGAAAACGGCATCACCCAAGATTCGCTAGAAACCATCCATGGGATTCTTTTCCCGCCAATCGACTCTAGGATTTTTCTTGTCCATTCAATATCGTGCCTTCTTGGAGTAACTCTCAGAGTTATTGGTAAAGGCGATGATGCTAAGGGAAGCCATTCCTCGATGTTTATGCCTAGGCTTCGAGATAACCCCGATAGTGGTGTCATGGCTAACTCTTCGAGCAAGGGCTCCTTGGCTGGTCGCACCATGAGGCTGGGTCGGGCCTCTCACTCTTGTTGCTTGTGCAAGCCTAATGGGTCAGTTCTGCGTGGGGTGGCTATGGCAGAAACAATGGCGACCTTGGCCTTACTTTCTGCTCTGGC
>CAXGTB010000136.1:0-4067 GCA_964012565.1 uncultured euryarchaeote
TTATTCCCATCAAGCGGTGATGGAATAACAGATGGTTGGGAAATACACTTTGGCCTGGACCCTCTAAATCGTTCCAACGCACTTGTGGATTTGGATAATGATGGCTGGGATGCTAATCGAGACGGAATTATCAGTGTTGATGCCGCCCGTTCTGAAGAAGCATTAGCGGTAGGTGAGCAATTGTCTACGCTTGAAGAGTACTTTGTCCACCTTGATGACGGCAACATGGTCCGTTCTGGAATGCGCTCGGTAGAATTAGGCGCAAAAGAAGGAACTTACACAGAATACCTGCTTACGCCAGAAGCAAATTCGAACGAGATTTCTGTTCTGAATCACGACATTCGTGATTTGTATGATGATGGAAGTTATCTTTGGGTTGGGTCGAAACTAGGTGTTACAGTGATTGATTTCGAAAATGACTCCTCTGTCGATTACAGTTTGCCTCAGGGGCATGACCTTCACGATATGATTATGTTAGAGTCACATGTTGTTATGATTACCGAAAAGGGTGTTTGGATATCTGGATTAGGTGATGGTACATTGGATGATATAATGCAGTGGCAGTATTTCCCTGGAAGGTATACAGCAGGAGCTCAATTAGTAGCAGGAGGCGGAGACGAGTATGTCGTTGCACTCGGATACGGCGGATTCGGCTCAGTTTTCCAGATAAATGAAATTGCAGTCACAGAGTATTCACTCGGTAATGGAATTTCCAACGCAATGGATGCAGGGAATGCAACAGCAACCTCGATTGTCCATGTTGATGTTTCATCAGGACCTCTTACCTTATTCATTGGAACCGATGTTGGTTTATTGACAGTAGAAACATCTACTGCAAGGGATGAAGCAACTCCTAACTGGAGATTCTACTTCTCTACCGAACCTACTCAAGTTGCGACTGATATCGAAGACCTTAGAGTGATTGGACCAGAAGTCAACAAGAATCCCGCTACAGTGAATGTCTTAGAAGCGGATGGGCCAACTGGCGGTGCAAGTCAAATTGTTTGGATAGGAACGCCTTCTGGTCTACATCGCTATGATCTCATCTCGGGCTTTTTGACTCATGGTGGAGATTACCAACATCAAGGAGTAGATGGTGAAACTATTGATCAAGCAAACGATGTGAATTCGATTTACTCTACTGGTGATGAATTACTCGTTGGCTCCAGTTGGGGGCTATGGTCTTTGAATGGAGGCTACGCTGCGGTTTATGGAATGACTAACCAAGAATGGGTTCCAGGCATGATCTCAGCAATTTCCGTGCACCAAGTAGCGGGAATCGACATGATATTCACAGGAATTGGACCAGGTAAATTTTCTAATTTGGAACTGATGGATCCTATGGCAAATGACTCTGATGCAGACGGAATGCTGGATGGTTGGGAAGTTCGGTATGGGCTTGATCCGACAGATCCATGGGACGCTTTACTCGATGCAGATGCAGATGGTGTCAATCTTGACTATGACCCAATCAACGAAAGGTTGTGGACAAATTTGGATGAATTCAGATATACTGCAACAACAGCTAATGGTTACAATGCAACCGATCCACGGGAAGTAGATACAGACGGAGACGGTGTTGGTGATGGTGCAGAGTACTTCGGATTATTCCATGAAGTAACACCTCTATGGTGCCATTACACAAATCAATATGACTTCGAACATGTTTGTGATGATTCAGCAGGACAGGCAGCTAACGATACTTACCTTCAGTCGCTTGGAGTCGATGGAAATACAGATGCTACAAATCCCGATACAGACGGAGATGGTATGCCAGACGGTTGGGAATTGGAGAACAGGAGGTGGATTGGTTCCAGCTTTACAGGCTCAAACAACTGGACAATGGATCCTACTGATCCCGATGATGCTAACTGGGATGCAGACGGTGATGGGCTCAGTAATCTGTGTGAATATCAATGGTCTCTAGTGAAAGATGCAGGAATGATTGGTGACCTCTTGGAGAGTCATCTAGAAACCGAAGCGGCTGCAACATTATGGTCAGAACCAGATCCTAACAACATCGATTCAGATGGGGACGGATTACCAGATGGTTGGGAAGCTAGAGGTGCATGTACATGGGATGTTACTCGTGTTGGGATTAATCCATTGAATGGCAGTGATGCTTTCGAAAACCCAGATGGCGATGGATATGATATCAATCATAATGGCATAATTGAGGATAATGAAGCATTTGTAAATTGGCTTGAATACAATATACGCGACAATTTGTTTGACGGTAATATGAGTCTCGATGGTGAAATAATCCCAGAAAATTTCTCTACCGATCTGTTTCAAAATATCTCGGATTGGGGTACTCCAGAATCTAACTTTGGTGATGGCACATCAACTGGTGATCCAACCGATGCGGATAGCGATTCAGATGGTATGCCTGACGGTTGGGAAATATGGTATGCTAGATGGCAAATTTTGGACGCTGAATGGTCATTAGATCCATTAAACTCCTTGGACAGATGGGCAGATTCTGATGATGACGGAATGAGTAACTGGGAAGAATACAACAGTATAGACCCGGCCCTTTCGGAGACTAATTCCAATCGCACAAGTCCGCAATGGTACGTCACGACTGTTGGCAATGGTTTTACTCTACAACAATGGGCTCCTATAACTAACACGGAATCGTTTGGTTCTTTTGTTTCTCAGGAACAGATCAATGTTTCTGGATGGACAACTGACCCAACTAATCCAGATACAGATTCTGATGGCTTCTTGGATGGCTTGGAACTAATGTTCACCACTTGGAATGATACTGCTCAGACCTGGACACTAAATCCACTCGTTGCAGGTGACGGTTCTTTCGATGCAGATGATGATGCAATGACAGATGCTCAAGAATTTTCATTAGCGACTGTTAATCCAAATAATGGTGTAAACCATCCACTCGATGCTCCGCTTATGCATATCGATGGAGATTTGAATGATCCAACACAAAAAGCTCAGAGAGTATACACCATAATACTGGACAAAGGACAGAGAGGTAAGAGGCACTTAGATCAATTCACAGAGTGGCAGTCAACTGGTATACCTACTACCTTCATTTCCACATTAATGAGTATCACCGACCCTACTATTGCAGATACTGATGATGATGGTATGATCGATGGATTTGAGTATTGGTTCACAAGTTGGGATTTGGAAAATAATCGTTGGTCAATGAACCCTCTAATCGATTCTGATCAATGGTTGGACAGTGATATGGATTCAGTCGATTGTGACCGTGATGGTAACATTTCACTCGATGAGCAATTTACCAACAAGCGCGAATATGAATCTAGAGTCTACGGCAAATATGCAGAAAGACTCAGCACGGGTTCGGGATTGATTGGTTTCGGTGATGATGCAGTCGATGCTTATGTCGATGAAGGATATACAAATGCAGAAGCAAGAAGAGCTATTTTCAACACATTTGCTGGAAAGGATTCGATCTCAGCATCACGGATGATGATGATTAATTCAGAAGATCCTAACACCTTCAATCGGACTCTATTCGGGATCTCTGATCCTACAAACTCTGATTCTGATCAAGATGGAATTGATGATGGTTGGGAATTCTGTTATGCTGTATATGGCCTGCCTGATCCAACGACTCAAAACCACTGGTCTACCAATCCAGTCAATCCGTTTGATGTTAATTATGACCCTGATAGTGATGGTTGGTATGGCAGGACTTCGTTTGACACACCTGCTGCTCAGGGAATCTGGGAGAACCGGCAATTCACGCCATCAGGAAGTGTAATCCAAAATGGCATAGGAGATTTACCATTCACTAATCAAATGGAATATCTTAACGGGACCCGTCCTGATACAAACGATTCAGATGGAGATGCTGTAACTTTCAACACAGTTCTAAATTTGGGTGCTGTAATCTCTCATGATAGAGATTGGAATTTATCAGATGGACGTGAAGTCTTCAAATATGGAACAAATCCAATGGATAATGATACAGATGGAGATATGTTGCCTGATTGGTATGAGTACGAAAAGGGATGGAATGAGAGCAACGATAACTATTCCTCGAGATTGCAAGTAGAAGTGCAATGGATAGATGC
>CAXGTB010000137.1:0-4060 GCA_964012565.1 uncultured euryarchaeote
TGATGACCCTGAGTATGCTAGCAGCAGCATTTGCTGGTTGCTTAGGCGGAGATGACGATGACCCAGAACCAGTAGTGGAAGATTGGACATTAACACCGGCTGCAGATGTAGCCGCAGTGTTCGTAACTTCTGACTGGGACCCGATTATCCCCAACTTGAACGCCGGAGAGATGTGTGACGCAATCCTTTCCGCTATGACCAAGACTGATGAAAGAGAAGTTGTGGTCGATTTCACACGTGGTTACTACACAAGTAGCCAAGGTGTAATCGGTGCTACAGGTTCTACAGCAATCACTGATGCTCTTGATCTAAATATGGCAGGTACAACTGTAGCTGTACAATCTGGAACAACTTCAGATTTGTGGGCTAACGAGAATCTGCCTCTTGCAACGGTTGTTGCATATGCAGATTTCCCATCAGTAACTGCTTCAATCAGTAATGGCGAAGCAGATTATGCAATGGGTGACTCACCTGTTCTAGCACTATCTGGTGATCTAATGGTTACTTTCTCCGATGAAACATTCGGTATCGCTGTAGATGACGGAGATTCAGAACTTCTAGACGCAATCAATGTAGCAATTACTGCAATGATCGATTCAGGAGAATATGACTTAATCTTCGGTGCAACATTCGAAGGCGCCGTAGTATTAACAGATGATACTGATGCAAACACTGCGACAACATACCCAATGGCAACAGAAGGTAGCAGATTAACACACGTTCTAGAATCTGGAGACTTAAGATTCTGCTCTGACACATCATACCCTCCGTTCGAGAGTCTTGATGCTGATGGAAACGCAGTCGGTTTCGATGTAGATATCGGTAATGCAATCGCAGATGAGATGGCAGCACACTACATGGGTAATGCTAATCCAACTTTCGTACCTCCTGTCGAGGACAAAGTAATCAAGATTGGATTCTTGAACGACGCTACTGGCCCTATCTCAGTTTATGCTGATGCATTCACATATGCTGCAAATGCAGCAGGAGATATGCTTTCCACAAATGATGGATATACTTTCGAGATTGTAGAAGCAGACTCTGCATGTGATGGTACAGCAGCAGGTACAGCAGCTCAGTCATTGATTGACTCAGGAGTAGTTGGAGTGGCTGGAGCAGCGTGTTCTGGTGCTTCAATGGGTGCTAATGCAGTACTTTCAGCAGCAGGAATCCCTATGGTTTCCTACGCAAGTACTAGCCCTGCACTATCTGATGCAGTGGCTCATCCTGATTTCTTCCGTATAGTGCCTAGTGACGCAATTCAAGGCGACGCAATGGCTGACATGGTTGCAGCAAGTGGAGTAACATCACCTGCACTGATCCATATGACTAACGCATACGGATCAGGTCTTGCAGATTCTTTCGAATCTTACTGGACAGACATGGGTAATACATTGTGCACAAAGTTAGGGTATGAAGAAACAGCTACTGATTTCGCAGCTGCAGTACAAGCAGTTATGGATTCAGGTTGTGATTCTGCGGTATTGGCATCTTACTCAGCAGATGGTGCAATGATAATTGAGACCATGGCTGTAATGGGTGCAACAATCCCAACATTCGGTGCAGATGGAATTGCTGGTGAATCAGCTCTAAACGATTACACAAATCCCGCTGCGGCAAACGGTGTACAAGTAACATACCCTAGAGCAGCATCTGGTGGAGCAGGTTCGTTCGGAACTATGTGTGCAGCTGATGCAGTTTGTGGTTCTGGTATTTACACACTGGAAGCTTATGACGCAGTAATGATGATTGGTCACGCAGCTATGATGGAAGATGGAGCAAACATGGCTTCTCACATTGATATGGTTGGTAATGACTATGCTGGAGAAAGTGGTACACTAACTTTCCTTGATAATGGAGACGTTGGAGGAAGCGGATACGATGTTTGTACATTCAATCACGTACCTACATATGGTGACTACTACAACTGTGATATGATGTGGTCTGCGGCTGGAGGATTAGAAGCGGCACCATTCATGGGAGCTACTGTAAAGATCGGTTTCCTTAATGACGCAACAGGGCCAATTGCTGTATACGCAATGGGCTTCGTAGCAGCATCACAAATAGCTGTTGGAATCGCTAATACAATCGGATGGAACAGCATGGTCCAATTCGAGATAGTCTATGCAGACTCAGGTTGTGATGGAACTATGGGAGCAACTGCGGCTCAAACATTAATTGACGCAGGAGTTGTTGGAGTAGTTGGAGCAGCTTGCTCCGGCGCATCAATGGGTGCTAATGCAGTACTTACAGCGGCAGGAATCCCACAGATTTCCTATGCAAGTACTAGTCCTGCACTGTCAGATGCTACTGCTTACCCTGACTTCTTCCGTGTAGTTCCAAGCGATGCATTACAGGGTCAAGCACTCAGCGCAGTAGTACAAGCTGATATGCCAGCAGATGGAACTGTCGGATTAGTACACATGACTAATGCGTACGGATCTGGTCTTGCAGATTCATTCACTGCTGATTACGAAGCAGCTGGATACACTCTCTGCACAACTATTGGATATGAAGAAACAACAACAGACTTTACTGGCGCAGTACAATCGATGGTAGATAATGGATGTACTTCTGCAGTATTAGTATCATACGCAGCAGATGGTGGTATGATTCTTGATGAGATGGCAGCACAAAACTGGAATGGCCAAGTATATGGTGGAGATGGAATTGCTGAAGAAGGTCTTGCAGCAGATACATCTTCCAGTGTTGATGGTGTAATTGCTACAAAACCAGCAGCGGGATCAATGGGTACTGTAGGATATGTATTCCAAGGTCTTTGCGCACAATCAGCTGATTGTGCTGGTGGTATCTACACTGCTGAAGCATTCGATTCAGTTGTTGTAATGGCATTAAGTGCATTCGCTCAAATGGCATCCCCTGGTGCAACTCTAAGCCAAGTAATTATGGCTACAGGTCAAGGAGTTGAAGGAGCAAGCGGAATGATTTCTTTCCTTGCTAATGGAGACGTCCCTGGTGCAGGATACTGTGTTGGAGATTTCACTGAAGATGCAGATGGAAATGTTGCATTTACTTGCAACCGTAGCTGGGACCCAGCAAACGGAATGTCTTGAATAATCTAACTGATTAACGAGATACGTAAAGCAGTGTGGCGGATTTTCCGCCACACTGCCCTTTTTTTTAAAATCAATCTTAATATTTCATGTGTGTGTGTAGGTAATGCTCCAACAGATAAGTGAAAATTATAACCAACTTTCTAATTCATTTTCTCCTAAACAGAAGAGAGCGATTATAGTATCTATATTATTCTTAGATTCACTAATATTCGGTTTAACTTACGGGAAAGGTTTGTTAAATTTTGTAGATGCGTTATTATTAGATAAATTACCGACAGATTTAATCTGGTTGATGCAGATTATAGAATCTATTACTGCTGGTTTCATCGTCGTTAAAATGTTCTTTGACGATATACCAAAAAGTAATCTGAGAACGGCATTAATTTTCTTATCGCCGATATTTCTAATCATGGTAGTCTTTGTCACATTAGAGGCATTACTCCAAGGATTGGAAACACGAGCTACTATTACATTAGATTTGATTTCAATTTCGACAGGAACTCTGACCTGGGCTTCTACATATCTTGCCATTGCGATAGGTCTTACTTTGACATATAAAGTTCAGAGATATGGAAATTTTGCCCAATCAGAATTTTTCATGATAGGAATGTATCTAGCGATGATATTAGTTTGGAGCGATTATTTTGTTCCGATGTATGATGCTCCTCGCGATGGGGTTCTAACATGGTCAGTGTTATGTTGGACCCTTCTGGGGGCATTTGTCCTTACTGGAATCGCTGGGATAATAATTGACCGCCTCGTTTATCGCGGTTTTCGTGAAGAAAATGCGTCACCTCAAGTAATGATGATTGCCTCTCTAGGAGTTGCATTGATACTCCGAGCTTTGACCTACTTACGTTTCGGCTCTTCCAGGAATATGTTCGAACCGGATTCAGATTGGCGAATGCCAACCATGCGCTGGGAACTCCCAACTACAAAATTCCGATTTAACCTAGGTGAGAGGAATTTAAATTCTGCAGAGC
>CAXGTB010000138.1:0-4057 GCA_964012565.1 uncultured euryarchaeote
GTATTCAAATCATAATTTGACTCCATCTCATCGTCCAATAAGTCGTCTAAATCAACGTCGCCTGAATCATACTCTGGAGTGACTTCAATAGCCTCTGTTTCGATTAATTCTACCTCTTCAGATTCGAATGCTGAAATTGTTTCTTCCAGTAATGCTGCTTTATCGAGTTCTGGTAGAACTACTGGCGCTTGAGGTTTTTCTTCCGGCTCGATTTCTTTCTTTTTGAACCAATCTCGGATTCCCATGTTTCCTCGTTTTGACTTATTCAAAATAGAAATTGCGTAGTGATGTTCATGAGGTTCGACCTTTACCCTACCACATGGTCGATGTCTTAGAGGGGCACAAGGTTCTGGCATTCGACTTAGAGACCACAGGTATTTCGACCAACAATGATAGAATTGTGCAAATCGCTCTAATTGGTGCTGATGTTGATGGAAGTCCTATTCACTATGAAGTTCTAATCAACCCCCAAAGGCCGATTCCTTCAGGAGCTTCTAATGTCCACGGAATCTATGATTCTGATGTTCGTACTAAACCTATTTTCAAAAACTCTGCAAATGAGATTGCCCAATTGATGAATGGAGCCGTTGTGGTTGGGCACAACGCAAGAAAATTCGATATGCCGCTTTTGCAGAATGAATTCTACAGATGTGGAGTATCTCCCCCAAAACCAGAAGCCATACTCGACACTCTAGAGGCAGTAAGGAGGCTGAAGATTGCAAGACCGCATAATTTAGGGGCACAATGTGCAAGGCACGGTATTGATCTATCAAACGCTCACGATGCTGCTGCTGACGCTGCTGCTAGTTTGTTGCTACTTTGGAAATTGATGCGAGACCATCCTGCCAGTTTTAGGCGCTCAATATCAGAAATTGAAGAATGGCTAATCAACGGGGAGGTAAGAAAGGATGAAAGCGAATTGGGCAGAGCTCTGTCTGATTTACAATCTCTAGATAACAATGGCAGAATTAAGATAGATGGTGAAGCATATATCTTGGCATTTGGTAGACACAGAGGTAAAGATTTGCTAGCGGTAGAACGTGAAGATCCCCAATACGTGAATTGGCTAACCTCTCCGAAGGGCATCGAGGATGAATCGGCAAGACAAACGATTCTAGAATTAATATCAAGCATCAGGAATCGGTGACCAGGCCAAGACATCGCACCAATGTCCAACTCTCCAGGTCCCTCTATTTGTCATAGCTCCGCCGATGAATATTGGCCCCTGGTGGCCTGTTGCCAAAAGTTCCTGTAAAGCCTCTTTTCCTCGACCATCAAAATTTATTGGCACTTGAATCCCTGTTGGCATGGCTCTTCCCTCAGCATTTGCAGGTTCACAGATTTCTGCAACACCAGAGCCATTCACATCATCAAAATGATGTAATAAAATTACAGAGTCTGAGAAATCATCTTTACCTAATGTTCCATTTTCTAAACGCCAATTCCACCAATGTGGGCACCATGCTTTCCAATCACAAAAACCTCCGCAGGATGATTGACCCGGCGTCGCTTCAAGTGGTGATTCGCTAGGCTTGGTCGCTTCCCATGCTTTCAGAGCATCCTCCATTACCGATTCACCGAATGCCGAATATCTAGTAGCATTAGCAGTATACCACCCCTCGGTCTTGACAGGGGGTGCGTTAGGGTTGTTTGATAGTAGAATATCTCTGTATAACAGCAACTGTCTTTCTACCTCTGGTTTCAATTTGGCCTCGGGAGCACGTCCAGTTTTCAGATCTGCAACAATCCAACCCTGCAAATCTCCTTTCGCATCGATATCTGCAAACAACATATCGAGTCTGCCCATTAAACGATTGTCACCAGTACGTAATTCTCCTTCTACTGCAATTACTCTAGCCAAGAGTTGTTTCCAAATTGCAACTGTTGTTTTTAGTGGAGTTACGCCTGGCGCTCCTACAAATTCCAAGAGCATCTTTATTGCTCCTCTTTGCATTCTTTTGGCTTTATCCCATTCCTTTTCTTTCCACATTGGCCGTCTGGGAGTTGCAAAGAAAATTTCTTTTTCTTCCTCCCACCTTTGTTTCAAGAAGTTCTCTGCTAATTCTGGCAACCAATGTGTTTCTTCAGGACTGCGCCCTGTTAGATCGATTTGGAGTATGTCTTCAATTGAGGCATGAACTGCTGTACCGAGGCTTGCTGCCATTCCAGCCTTTCTAGGAAGCTTCTGTCTGCTAAGCCAATACATACGAGGGCATGTCTCGAATCTATTCCAGGCTGAAGGAGACAATGTGTGCGGTCTTGCCTCGCCCATGTATGTGTTTGATGAGACCACCTTCAAAGTGCTTGGGATTGATGTGAGCAAAATAGGGGGCGAGATTATACACAAGATGCCTTGTCCTCTGTTTATGGAAGGAGCTAAAGTCTGGCTTGACAAGAATATCGACATAGAAGATGCGCTAGTAGTGTGCTGTTTCCCAAGCGTAGGGATGGTTTCTAGCGTAGTTGCTCATTTTTTGATTGACCATCTTAATCTTGAATACGTGGGCGGTGTTGCTCATCCTAAACTCCCTGCAATTTGCTTGGTGCAAGATGGTGTGCCTTTGCCTCCTATCCGTGCTTATGCTGGAGAGCCGATCTGTAAAATTGAAGGCGTATGTGACAAAGTTCTGCTCTTGATGAGTGAATTGATTGTTCCCGACCCTCTTGTTCACGAAATTGTTAGTTCATTATTCGTATGGTCAAAAGAGCAAAATGCTGCCATGGGAGTTCTAATCGATGCATTCGCACGAAAAGGAATGAAAGGTGGGCTAAATGGAAATGAGCCATTAGTCGAATACGACGATACTGAAGAAGTCGATGTCCTAGGGGTTGCTGCAACTCCAAAAATGGCTGAACTACTCAAAGAGATGGACATCAAATTACTCGAACAAGGTGTAATCAAAGGAATGACTGGCGCTATGTTAAGTGAAGGATCCAGTAGAGGAAGAAACATCATGAGTATCATGGTTGAGGCTGATCCTCGATTCCCTGATGCTAGAGCTGCTGCCGTAATTATCGAGCACCTGAACAAGATGATGCCTGTGGCTGATCTAGACCACGAACCATTGTTGGCTGAGGCTCAACAACTAGAAGATCAAATCAGAAACATGATGGAAGGCGCTGAAACAGAACCATCGCCTGCATCAACTTCTATGCTGTATGGTTGATTTTCCAACGATTGCAATACCAATCACTAGTAGAGCAATACTGGCCCATATCGGGAATAGCATTACTGTGTCTTTTGGAATGAATAACAGTAGTGTTTCCCCACGAGAATATTCTCCACCCATGCCTGCTGTTGTCAGCATTAGTGCAACAGAAATCATGCCTACACTAGAATGGCGAATATCAACTTCTGAACCCCACATCCTGCGTAATAAAATCCCGACGGCAAGACCTGCAGATATCATAGAAAGCAGTAACTTGTTGGCTAAAATTGGGTTATCAATTCCGTCTCCTTGAACTGCATTTACTCCGCTTATAATTGCAAAAGGCGTTGAGATTAATCCGCCTAAAAGTGCCCAATGCGCTACTGACTCTCTAGATTCTGGACCTTTTTGCAAGGCGCATAATAGGAATGCTACACCAGATAGAGCAAACATTCCAATTGTGAGCTCTGTGGTAATCACGTGAAAAGTCCCTGCTGAAATCATTACTGGACACCTCCGCTGTTTTCATTCACGTATTCATGCCCGTAATACTCCCATTGCTCCATTGTCCATCCCGCTGGTAAACCGCCTACTGGCAATGGAGGACCCCTTGAATTAGTCTCGATTGCTTGAGCGGGCTGGGATTGGATTTGACCAAATTGGGAAGCGACTTCTTGGGTATTATCGTATTTGGTTTCTTTTGAATTACCATTAGATGGTCGTTGTAGAACAACTATTCCTAGACTAAAGAGGAACAGTGCAAATCCTTGCATGTACAAAGCAAATTCATCTATTTCCCATCCGGCTTCTTGCGCAGTTATTCTAAACCAAGGAGATGTTTGAGTTGGACCCTCTCCCTCTAGAATTACTCTCCATTCGACAACTCCTGGATTGACTGCAGCAGGAAT
>CAXGTB010000139.1:0-4054 GCA_964012565.1 uncultured euryarchaeote
CTTGTCCTCCAAAACTACCAACATCGTCCCAACCAGATCTTGCTTCGATTCCCCAGGTTGCTTCTTGTAATTCCCAATCCTTGTTCCGAGTAGGTTTGCCACCTCTTCCTCGCAAGACTAAGACAAGTAAGAATATAGAGATTAGAACCATTCCTGCAATAATTAGGTTGTCAGTTGTTAGCAATTCTCCAAGGTCAGTTGTAGAACCATCTCCTTCAGAGTCTTTGTCTTCTGAACTTCCATCTGATTGTGGAGGGTCGATTCTTTGAGATTCGATAATCTTCCGATTGTTGACATCGTCTTTGGCAGCAACTCCAATCCACCATTCACTGTCCACTGATAATTCAGAGAAAATTTCTGATGTAATTAGGAATGAATTTGTTGTGCTTACGCTTCCTACGTTAGTAGCGTCAGCAACATTCGTAAATTCATCATCTGAGATGAATACAACATAATTACGGACATTTGGATCTGTAGTATGGTCCCATGATACAAGAATGTCTTCTTCAACCCATTCAAGAGTGATTCCTTCGATATCTGGGAGGTAAGCACCAACATCATCTATTCCATCATCGATTGCAATTGCAGTCGAGATAACAAGATTGTCCAAGTAAGAATTACCAGACCAATCGACAGGTACAACAGCAACAGTTACTGCAGTGTTTGGAACTACTAGTGTGTCGAATGCAAGAATTTCAATTGTAAGTGGAAGGTTCGGGCTTCTGTCCAAAGTCGCAATTGGTGTTTTTACGGTACCGCTCTGTCCAACAGAGGTAAAGGAGAATGCAGCTGCATAAACTTCGTAATATGCCACATCACTGTCTTGGGATAACTCAAATTCTAACATAACGGCAGTTCCATCATCTCCTGCTCTGTCATAGAGATTCAGACCATCTAATCTCTCAGGAGGGGTATTATCCGCAAGATTATCGATTGGAGTTACAGTTGCAGTATTCAAATTATCAAGATGGACGTTACCCTTGATGTCGTGGACTGTTACTGCGACATACAATTGTAGGTCAGGAGTAATTTGTCCTGGAAGGGAGGATTTCAGATCATTACCGCCGTAAAGCGCTGTATTCAAGGTTAAATTAAGAGGACTCTTTTCAGTATCAATCCACTGTTTATCCATCACGATACATCCACAAATCCCTGGCTCTGTGCCAGCTAGCGGCCAGAATTCAGTTAGGTCATCAAGTGGATATTCCGAGACCCAAACCACGTAGTAGTCGAAGTCGTCAACTTGAGAAGGCGCCCATGATATATCGATTGCAGTTCCATCATCATTAGGATGATCCCATGCGTTCATTTCGCTGATTCTCTCTGGCTCTGATGCCCCGTTGGGGTTATTGACAAACGGAGTGACTTCCAGTATAGTAACATCTCCAATATCGCCATTTAGCCACTTGTCGAAAGCAACTGCACCGATCCAATATGTTTGACCATCAATAAGTGAGTCTTCTCCAATAGAGTCGATGATAGTCATATTTGTTTGACAATCTGGAACTATTGCTGCAACTTCAAAGTCATCAACGTTTGTAGGTTGGAATGAACCACCTTCAATATCTACAGGTTTCATGTATACTGTAACGAAGGCACAATCATCAGCAACCGAGTTTTCCCAGCCGATTTGCACACGTCCGCCATCATCGTTTGGAACATCTTCTGCCCAAACTCCGTTTAATTTCGGAGGTGGAACTCCGTCATCAATTCCTCCAGTTGGGACTATCGGACCGATTACAGTTGCATTTACCAAGTCTTCTTGACCAGCCTCATCAACACATGTAAATGCTAGCCAGTGGGGCTTTCCTGCCTCTAAAGACATCATACTCGAGTTACCAATCTGTGGTAGGAATTCCGTATGTACGCTCATACCCAAAGCATCTGAAATTTCGGTTGTTGATGCGTACACTTTCGTGCTTGCTAAATCCAATGCTTCACAACGAGCCCATTCTGCAAAGACATCACCATCTACGGTAACAACATCTCCTCCTGATAAGGCAGTTGCCCACTTAGGAGGAACTGGTACTTCATCGGTTGGCGTTGCAGGTCCAAATGGAGCCGAAGGCGTTCCAAATCTTCCATCATTATACTCGACTACCACAACAGCCCAATACTCAACGCCATCCTGCAAGGGCTGGCCATCGATTGTTGAAACCTCAGTTTGTAGCCTAGAATGTAAACTGACAGAGGCATCTGGAGAGCGAGGTTGTAAGTCTACAGCAGTAGGCTGAGAAGACCATGGCCCTTCGTTCAGGTATACTAGATATCTTGCGAAGTCATCGTCGTGAACAAGAGTCCAATTTGCTAGAAGTGTTTGTCCACCGTCATCAGGCCTGTCCCACAAAGACAATCCTTGCACTGGAGTTTCAGTTCTGAACCAATCGTAAGCTAATCTGACCCACATACTGCCGTTTGAAGGAGATGTTACACTCAGAGTAACATGCCTTGTTCCATTGAGAAGAATTCCATTATCAACTGCATATTGCATGCTAGACAAGAAGGTAGGATCATTTGAAAGATTAACAGTAGTATTCCATTTCATCTCAACCAACTGAGCCCAAGTTGCAGCTCCCGATACAGGCGAGGAGAAAGTCAACGGAGCAGTTTGCATCGAGATTCCATGTGGGCCAGGAGTCCCATCTTGAGATAATGTGGTAGGGTTTGAAGAATCGACCAGTGAAACTTGCATTCCCGGATGAGTATAATTCGATATGTCCTGGAATTGTAATTGGAAACCAACAGATAGAGGAGACGCTCTTCTCATTGACATTTCTGAGACTTCGGTTCCAGAATTCAAATCCCACAATCTCAAGCCATCAGATGTCGAGACTGCAACATATGAATTCGAGACTACACTTCCTCCACTGGATTCAGCCGCAGCGAATCTTCCTAATATCGCCCCTCCGTTAACTCCAGCCTGAATTACGGTCGCACCATTTTCTCCGACTGCAATCAAGTAAGAGCCATCCGAACGCATACTGTAAACAGGCCAGTCTTGCATAGTGAATACATTTGTTCCTGAATTGAAATCTCCAGAACTTCTAATCCAGTGGACAAGAGGTCCAACATCGGTTGCGATATGAACTCCCCAAAGATCAGATGTTACAGCAGTGACTGTATTGGAAGGAAGCTGGTCGAATTGATGTAAGTCGGTAACAGCAAGGCTTCCTGTATCGAATTGAGTAATTCCAGGCCTATCAGTGCCTTTCCCATCGTGTGAAATGAACAGGCTATTTTGCGTAGTGGTTGTACCAGATGGGTCGGTTGAAGTGGTGGTTGTACCAACTAATCCCCAAGTTGAAGTGCCCATCAATCCGGCGTTTTTCCCGTAATTTGTTACAGACATCGCAACTGGGTCATATTGAGAGATTCCGTTTGGAGTTGCCATCCAAATGTCGCCATCAAATTCTATGATATCTTGTACGAAAGAAATGGGTAAACCATCTAATGCAGTCCAAGCAGTTTCCCAATTGTCACCTGTGGCATTCCAGCGAGCGACACCATTGTTAGTTGCAACATAGATCATCTCATCAGTAACAACTCCGAAATTGTTGGTTTGGGCCACTGTTAGGAATGCATTAACGTTGTTTGAAGGTAGACCTGCCAATAAACGACCGGCAGTGTAATTGTTAGTTGTTGTATTGAACACTTGAATTCCTGCAGACGAGGTTCCAGAACCTTGCAATCCGATGAACAAGTCATCACCAACAACTTTGAGTCCATCTTGGAAATTATGTATTCCAGTTGGCAATGGCTGTAGGGTTCCAGTCAAAGTATCAAGTAGTCGTAATCCTCTGTTGTTGCTTGCAAGGTACAGATCAGTGCCAACTATTTCGATATCAGTTATCGCTGCATTTGCAGGTATAGTCCAACCTTTCTGCCATTCGACAGATCCATTAGCTAATTTGACTCCCTGAAGTACACCAGATCCACTGCTCTGCCAAGATGAGGATCCAACCCAAACATGAGTTTGATTACCCGCTATGGACGTGACTTGTCCACTGACAAGATTTGGTAGTGCATGAATTGTATTTTGGCCAGCCTGTCCAAT
>CAXGTB010000140.1:0-4018 GCA_964012565.1 uncultured euryarchaeote
TAGCTAGCTGCAGTGGAGCGCATGTAGTCGCTTTCGCACAGAATGTAACAATCAACGCATTGGTCCCCAACTATGTCACAGGAAGTGGTATGCCAACATCCTGTAGCACTTCTCCTTCTCTTCCAACAGGGCTGTCTATCAGTTCTACCTGCGTAATTACAGGAACGCCAACTGTTTTGAGCACGTGGGCCTTTTACAGTGTGACAGCTACAAATTCCGGTGGCTCGATAACTAACTCAAATGCGCTTGCCATCGCCGTTTTTGCATCTGGTGGTTCACTAACCATTACGCCAACAAATAGTGTAGGGGGTGTCAACAACACGCACTCAAACGTCACAATGTCATATTCACATGTTGCCAGTAACTACGGCTGGACCTCAGGTGTGAGCAATTCAACAGCTGTTGTTGATTCAGGAACGCGTTATGGAATTGATACCGCTTTTGCACCAAACGGTGACCTCATCACTGTCTCACAAGAGCAAGTTTCATCTGTAGGTCGAGTTCTTTATCTGCATGTCAAATCAAATGCAACCGGAGCATGGTCACAAGTTGTTCTCGACAATACAAGCAATTCAGGATATAGTCCCTCAGTTGTTGTTGATGCCAACGGTGTCGTTCACGTCGTCCATTTTGCAAGCACCACCAACCAACTACGATATATCACCAATGCCAGCGGTTCATGGGTTTCTTCCAATCTAAGTGCTGCTAAAGGTCTGAACGGAGATTGGTTCGACACCGACATAGATGTTGATTCGCAAGGAAACATACATTTCATCTTCTCCTCATCCAATCCAGGAAGCAACCAAGGCATCCTGTACTATTACAACAACCAAGGAGGTAGTTGGACCAATACCACCATTTCAGATTCATCCTATCAAGACGCCCATTATCCAAGTCTTGCGCTCAGTGGCAAGGATGCTATCCATATCGCCTTTTACAACGATGATGGATCTGATCTTGTTCATGCAACAAATGAAAACGGGTCCTGGTCGATGGAGAACGTATCGATTTCGGGCAATATTGGAAAGTGGGCCTCAATTGCTCTAAACTCCAACGATGATGTTGTCATCGCCTCTCGATACGGAAATCGGGTCGATGTTTCAACACGCGTAGGTACGGGGTCATGGACTACCACCAATACGGGTACAGGTAATCGATATCCGATGCACATGGATATGCAAATCGATTCCAACGATGATGTTCACATCGTCTATCGTTGTTCAGGAACTTGGGCTCAAGTCGGAAATGCAATGGGTGACCTTGAACATATTACAAACCAATCTGGTTCTTGGACGCGGTCCAGCCCAATCTACTTTGCAGGCTACCACGCCTCCTTGGATATTGACGATAACGATGATTTGCATGTGCTCCATTCCGACGGACTAGCAAACTTCAGACTTGTGTACACGACCATACAAGGAACAGGCAAGGGATTGACTCCACTACCTGTGTTCACCGTCTCTCCAGCACTTCCTGCTGGATTGACCATGGATTGGAAGACTGGTACAATCTTCGGTACTCCAACGGAATCTCATGCCAACACCACACATACTGTGACTGTGACTGCACTCGGTACCACGACGCAGGGTACGTTCACGCTCTACGTCACAGGCTCTCCTGGCGAAATTGCTTACGCCGACATCACGGGTTCCATTGGTACTGCGATTACCCCTGCCATTCCCACAATAACCACCAACGGCACTACTGGTAGCGCGACGTCATGGGCTATCAACGCCACACCAACCTCTGGACTGACATTCGAAACCAGCAACGGAACGATTTGGGGTACACCTACCGTTATTGAGCCAGGTGCAGTGTTCACTATATGGGCTAACAATTCAGCTGGATCAAGGTCTACTACTATCAACATCACAATCAATGACATAATCGTCTCTGGCATCACATATTCCACAGAGAATTTCACTCTCTCACTCAACCACACTATGACATCAATTACTCCATCAACATCTGGAGGAAGTGCAACTTCGTTTGCCATTCATCCATCTTTACCAACTGGCTTGTCATTCGATAGCAGCACTGGTGAAATCTCAGGAACTCCCGAAGGACTGCAGATTACGCCAATCACTTACACGGTTTGGGCCAACAATTCAGGTGGATCATTCTCTGACCAAATTAACATCACAATCAACGACCACTCGCCTGCTCCAATCAATTACTATGGAGATAACATTACTCTAAATTACAATCAGAGCATGACTCCAATCACAGTGATTGAGACAGACCCAGACCTAATTGCTGCTGGTGAAGACCACACATGTGCGATTAAGTCCGATGGCACTGTTAGGTGCTGGGGAGAGGGTACTAATTACAGACTTGGATATGGCAATAATGGAAATAGGGTCACACCTACTGCAACTGCCTCTCTTGGTACAAATCGTACTGCTGTAGATATCACAGCAGGAGATAGTCATACATGTGCAGTTCTTGATGATGGCACGGTTTCTTGTTGGGGCAGTAACGGATACGGAGAGTTGGGAGATGGTACTACGACCACTAGGTCAACTCCGACTCAAACTGTAGCTCTTGGACGACCTGCTGTAGCGATTGAAGCAGGATTTGATTTCACTTGTGCACTTATGGACAATGGATCGATAATGTGCTGGGGAAGAAACCACTACGGACAATTGGGAAGGGGATACACGAATTCCTCAGCAGGACAACCAACACCTACGTACACAATGCCACTTCCTGCAGGAAGATACGCAGTCGCAATTGACATTAGCCACTACCATGCGTGTGCAGTATTGGATAACGGAAGTGTAGCATGCTGGGGACCTGGTAATTCCCATCGTTTGGGAACAGGTAGTACCTCTAACCAGGATACGCCAACTGTGATCCAGTTCTTCGATTCATCCAACCCTGCAACGGATGTGGCTTTAGGCCGGTATTCTGGTTGTGGATTGTTAGAAAATGGCAGCATAACATGTTGGGGTAAGGGTTGGTTAGGTACTGGCAACCAGAATCAAGTACAATCTACACCAGGAAATATCTGGCCTGATTTGGGTACCGGCCGTACGGCGGTAAAGGTAGAACTCGGACGATGGCATAATTGTGCAATACTCGATAATTCCAATGTCAAATGTTGGGGTGCAGATAGTATCCAGCAGATGGGTAATGGTGCTGGGACAACAAGTCAGACTACTCCAAAGAAAGTCAATCTTGCATCCAGTGTTATTCCAACTGAAATAATCGCTGGACACTGGCATACTTGTGTCGTTTCACAAACTTACGAGATGTATTGTTGGGGAGATGGAGTAAACGGTAAATTAGGAGATGGAGCTAACGCAAACAATCCTAGCCCGGGTAAGGTAAGTCATTTCTCAGGTACAGATCCAGTGAAGGCACATGGAGAGATTACCTCATGGGAAATACATCCTGCCCTTCCAACAGGTCTTTCGTTTGGCTCAACTAATGGAACTCTGTATGGAAAACCTACAGCTTCTATTGCGCAAACCAACTTCACAGTCTATGCCAACAACTCGGGCGGCTCTTCCACGTTCATTCTCAATTTGGGAGTTAACCCCGCCCCACCTGGTCCATTCGAGTACATTCCAGAAAACAATTCAATTACAAACAACTCATTAACCCAAATTGTACCTTCGTTCGTTAGTGGAACCAACACTGGCGGGTCAGTCACTTCATGGGCGATTAACAACACTAGCCTGCCAACGGGACTGACCTTCAGCACATCCAACGGTACAATTTACGGCACACCAACCCAATTGTGGAATAGGACAGCCTACAAGGTCTGGGCAAACAACAGCGGTGGCTCAAGCGTAGGCTACCTCAACATCACAGTTGTTGACGAGTTGCCAACGATTTCATATTCTCCGGAGAATCTGACATTGACAAATAACACTGCAAGTTCTAACCTACCTCTTGCGCCTACGATAACTGGCTCGGGATCGATTACTTCGTGGGAATTGAACAATACTAGCTTGCCAACTGGAATCTCCTTCGGAAGTACGAACGGAACACTGTACGGAACTGCTACTCA
>CAXGTB010000141.1:0-3989 GCA_964012565.1 uncultured euryarchaeote
ATTCATGGAGCCTATGTATCAAGGCGGAGACGCATAACTCTCCAAGTGCATTAGATCCATATGGTGGTGCAATGACAGGAATAGTAGGAGTGAATAGAGATATATTGGGCACTGGACTAGGTGCAAGACCAATAGCCAATACGGACGTGTTTTGCTTCGGACCTCCAGACTATTCTGGACATCTGCCTGAAGGATTATTTCATCCTTCTCGAGTATTTCGAGGGGTGCATGCAGGGGTACGAACAGGAGGTAATGAGTCAGGGATTCCAACGGTTAACGGCTCGATTGTTTTCGATGAACGATATTTGGGAAAACCATTAGTCTACTGCGGTACAGTTGGCATAATGCCTAGAAAGTTACCGGATGGGAGACAGAGTCACGACAAAACACCACAACCTGGGAATATAATCTACATGGTCGGTGGAAGAGTCGGTAGCGACGGGATTCATGGAGCAACCTTCTCTAGTTTAGAACTTACAGAAGATAGCCCTTCTTCAGCGGTCCAGATAGGCGACCCCATCACCCAGAAAAAAATGATAGATATGGTACTAGAGGCTAGAGATTTAGGATTAATACAGGTAATTACTGACAATGGGGCAGGGGGGCTCTCCAGTAGTGTAGGCGAACTAGCAGAATTAACTGGGGGAGCAGATCTAGATTTAGCCGCAGTTCCTCTGAAACAACCGGGTTTGAGTAAATGGGAAATATTAGTATCTGAATCACAAGAGAGGATGACAATAGGCGTAAACCCAGAAGATTGTGAAGCATTTGAAAAATTAGCAAAATTACATGAAGTTGAAGCTACTGCAGTAGGCAAATTCACTAATTCGGGAGCATTTGTTGTGCGTTATGGTGATGAAACAGTTGCCTATCTGCCTATCTCGTTTTTACATGATGGGTGCCCTCAACTACAATTGGAATCCGAGTGGCAACCTCCTCACAATAGTCCAATTTTATTTCCTGAGGCAGATGCGATCGAGATGGGACACATCTTATCGAGATTAATGGCCAGGCCCAATGTTGCTAGTAAAGAATGGTGGGTGAGATCTTATGACCATGAAGTCATCGCTCAATCAGTCATAAAACCGTTCTGTGGAGTAAATTATGATGCTCCAGGGGATGCAGCAGTTATTGCTCCGATTCAAGGGAAAACTCAGGGAGCGGTGATTTCAAACGGCATAGTTCCACGATATTCGGATATTGACTCATATGCTATGGCAGCAGCTAGTATAGATGAGGCATTGCGGAACGCAGTATGTGTGGGCGTCGATTTGGATTTAATTGCTGGATTGGATAACTTTTGTTGGCCCGATCCAGTAGAATCTGCAAAGACACCTGACGGACGCTATAAATTAGCACAACTAGTTAGAGCAAATAGAGCATTAGATGAAGTATGCAGAGCGTACAATTTACCCTGTATAAGTGGCAAAGATTCTATGAAAAATGATGCAACATTAGATGGAGAAAAAATTAGTGTTCCCCCAACGCTCCTGTTCAGTTTAATTGGTAACCATTTGGATGTAAGAAAGGCAGTTTCTAGTGATTTCAAAGAAGTTGGTGATATGATATATCTAGTAGGTGAAACACACCAAGAGTTAGGAGCCAGTGAATTAGCTTTCATGTTTCGAGACGAATCAAACGGCCGCAGTGGTATTGGAGGACAAGTTCCACAAATTGACACATCAAGAAATTTATCACTTTATCGCAGTTTGACGAAAGCGATGTCTAGAGAACTAATTTCGAGTGCCCATGATTGCAGTGACGCAGGTCTTGCGGCAGCAGTAGCGGAATGTTGTTTTGGCTGCGATTCGGGAGCCAACTTAGACATTTCAGAGCTGTTTAATTCAGACGTTAATTTGGATAACTGGGGTGCTTTATTCGGAGAGAGCCTCGGTAGGATTTTAGTTAGTATAAAGCCCGAAAATTCGCAAATATTTGAAAAATTTATGGAAGAACATGAATGTAATTATTTAGGAAAGGTAAATTCTGATGATAATATAAGAATTACAAGATCAAACATGCCTGTACTATCTGCTTCAATGTCCGAATTACGAAATTCCTGGAAAGGTACTTTGAATGGAGGCAGAAATTGATGATACCCAAAGTCGCAGTTCTTTCGGGTTTTGGAATTAATTGTGAAACGGAAACAATGGCAGTTTTCGAGATGGCGGGTGCCAAAGCAGACAAGGTACATGTAAACAGATTAGTGAACAGAGAACTAAACTTGGAAGATTACGATATTATGGCAGTACCAGGCGGGTTTTCCTTTGGCGACCATTTGGGAAGTGGCAGATTAATGGGCAATAGGTTACGCTTTGGTCTACGTGAACAAGTGAGAAACTTTGTTAAATCAGGTAAACCAGTAATTGGAATATGTAACGGGTTCCAAGTACTTGTAAAAATGGGGTTATTGCCAGGTGATGATGATATCAGTTTAACTCAAACAGCATCATTGGCGTTGAATGACTCAGGCCATTATGAAAATCGTTGGACAACCTTAGAATTCAATTCTAAAAGCCATTGTATTTGGACCAAAGGGATGACAAGAATCAGGGTACCCGTACGTCATGGTGAAGGAAAATTCGTAACCGCAGACAAAAAACTTCTTGATGTCTGGAGCAAAGCAGGACAATTAGTTGTAAAATATGTAGACCCTTCCACCGAATACCCTTCATCGAGCGATAAAGTCTTGCCATATCCGATTTCTCCGAATCAAAGTTGGAGAAATATTGCAGGGGTGTGTGATCCATCTGGATTGGTATTCGGCTTAATGCCTCACCCTGAAGCCAACCATTCAACTTGGTTAGGGGCAACTTGGACAAGGGAAAACATAGAGCATGGAGAAGGAGAAGGTATGCAGATTTTCAAGAACGCGGTCAATTATGTATCAGAAAATTTCTAGAAACATCCAGTTAATATTTATGAGGATTATTACATGACTATTCGTGAAGCAACAGACGTGTTCTCGGATTGGGCACTTAGAAATAGAGATGAAGGAATGGAAAGTGGACACGCTAAATCAGTAAATGAAATGTTAGGAATTGCAATACCAATGCTAAAAAAACCATTCTCAGCTATTGATGTAGGCTGTGGAAACGGTTGGGTTTGTCGCCAATTAGAAACATATGAGGGTTGTATTAGAGTAGTAGGTATTGATGGCTCTGTCGAAATGATAGTAAAAGCCAAACAAAAAGGCTCAGGAGAATTTCATCTGGTAAAACTTCCTGGCTGGGAACCTTCACAAAAATTTGATTTAATACACTCAATGGAATTTTTATATTACTTGAAAGACCCCTTAGATATGTTGAGGATTTTCTTTACCGATTGGTTAAATGATGAAGGAATTCTTATCGCGGGAGTAGATCATTACTTAGAAAATACAGCAAGTCACGATTGGCCAGAATCACTTAATGTACACATGACAACACTGAGTGAAGCCCAATGGAAACAAGGTATGATTGACGCTGGATTTACCGATGTCAAAGTAAGAAAAGTGGGATTGAAGCCCGGCTTTATAGGAACCTTAGCAATTTCAGGGAAAAAATCCAAGTGAATGAAAATTAGTCAGCAATGTGCCCCTCATCCTCTAAATGTAAATATCCAGAGTATAGAATACTTCCTGCAAATATTGCGCCCAGGAGATAATCAGCAGAAAACCCTCCCCCTTCGACGACTACGTCGCCGTAGATTGAAAGTAACCACATCATGGTCATTGTTCCTCCACAAACAAGTGTCATAATCGCTTGCGGCCTACCTTTCAAGAGGAAAGCGGTTCCGATAAAAGGAGGTACAATACTAATCGCCATTACCCCCAAAAAGAACATAGCAGATCTCATTTCGTCTACAATAATTTGATCGGTTGGCAAACCGTCTTCAATTAACCACTCGACTACCTCTGCATCGGTAGCGAAGCCAGCCATCAGTGCCCACAAAGCAAATGCAAAGGTATGTGCTACAGCGAATAGTGTTAGCCAAATTTTAGGATTGAA
>CAXGTB010000142.1:0-3973 GCA_964012565.1 uncultured euryarchaeote
GGTGGTTCAGGTGGCCCTCCAGAGCGTAGCGGTCCACCAGGTGGCGGTCCGGGCGGTCCTCCAAAGCGTAGCGGTCCACCAGGTGGCGGTTCAGGCGGCCCTCCCAAGCGTAGTGGTCCTCCAAGTGGTAGTTCAGGCGGTCCACCAAAGCGTAGCGGCCCTCCAGGTGGCGGTCCAGGCGGTCCACCAAAGCGTGGCGGCCCTCCAGGTCCGAAGCGTAGTCCACCAAAGTGAATCATATTAGATTGAAATCAATCTTTGATTTTGGTATTTTGTAAAAGTCTCAGACTAAGATCTCAACGTAGTCCAGCTTCTTTCAAACTAGAGAGCAGAACCTGACCCAATTCACTTGGGTCTCTTGCACATGCAATGCCTGCTGCTTCAAAAGCCGCAAATTTCTCATCTGCAGTTCCTTTTCCACCTGAAATTATTGCTCCAGCGTGACCCATTCTCTTCCCAGGAGGTGCTGTTGCTCCAGCAACGAACCCAACGATTGGCTTAGTACAGTTTTCTTTAGCCCAAGCAGCAGCTTCCTGTTCAGCATTACCGCCAATTTCGCCAATCATAACAATCGCCTCTGTCTGTGGGTCTGCCTCGAATGCTGCTAAGCACTCAATAAATCCAGTTCCGTTGACAGGATCTCCGCCAATTCCAATACAAGTGGATTGACCTTCATCAATACTCATTGTTTGAGCAACTGCTTCGTAAGTTAGAGTTCCTGATTTTGAAACGATACCAATTCTGCCTTTTGCGTGGATATGTCCTGGCATGATTCCCAATTTTGCCCCACCGGTTACGCCCGGTGTGATGATTCCAGGACAATTTGGACCGATTAGTCTAACATTGTCTCTGTTTGCTACATAAGCGGCAGCTTTGACCATGTCTAAAGTTGGTATTCCTTCAGTAATACAGACAATTACACCCTCTCCCTTTACAGTTTCAAAGGCGTTTGCTGCTTCCATAATTGCTTCACCAGCAAAAGGAGGTGGAACATATATGACGGTCGCATCTGCATCGGTTTTGCTAATCGCTTCAACCATGCTATCAAAGACAGGAACGCCTAGAACTTCTTGGCCACCCTTTCCAGGAGTGACTCCTCCAACTAGATTTGTTCCGTATTCGACCATCTTTCCTGCGTGGAACATTCCTTGCTTTCCAGTAATTCCCTGAACTAGCACTTTTGCGTCTTCTTCAATCCAAATAGCCATTTCACTCACCTCCTCCAATCAATGAAACAATTTTTTGTGCACCATCTGCTAGGTCATCAGCAGGATGGATATTCAAATCAGAAGCAGCAAGTATTGCCTTACCTTCATCAACATTGGTTCCAGCTAGCCTAACTACTAGAGGAACATCCAGTCCAAGTGATTCAGTAGCACCGATGACTCCTCTAGCGATGATGTCACAGCGCATGATTCCGCCAAAGATGTTGACCAGTATCCCTTTTACATTAGGATCTTCCAATATTATTGAGAATGCAGTCTTTACTTGCTCTTCATCAGCACCGCCACCTACATCAAGGAAATTTGCAGGTTCTCCTCCGTACAATTTGATTACATCCATTGTAGCCATTGCTAAACCAGCACCGTTTACTAAGCAACCAATATTTCCATCCAGTTTGACATAAGAAAGTCCGGTTTCTTTGGCACGAATCTCTACTTCTTCTTCTTCAGAAAGATCCCTTAGTTCAGTCCAGTCTTTGTGGCGGAATTCTGCATTTTCATCAAAACTAATTTTCGAGTCTAATGCAATTATTTCCTCATCCTCTGTTTTGACCAGTGGGTTAATTTCGACCATGGCGCAATCTTGTGAAACAAACATCTCATACATCTTGCCAAGCATCTTGAAGAATGATTTCAGAGCATTTCCAGATAGCCCTAATGCCATGCCAAGGTCCCTTTTTTGGAATCCAAGTAATCCTGAATTTGGGTCCACATTTATTTTGTGAATTTTTTCAGGGGTGTGGTGAGCTACCTCTTCAATGTCCATGCCACCTTCAGTAGAAGCCATGATTAGTACATCCTTACTTTCTCTATCAACTAACAATGCAAGGTAGTATTCGTGTGCGATTGCACATCCAGATTCAATATACAAATTATTGACAATCTTACCGTCATCTCCAGTTTGGATAGTAACTAGCAAGTTTCCAAGAATATTTGTTGCATAGGTTTCAACCTCCTCTTTGGAAAATGCAATCTTAACTCCACCTTGCATTACTTCTTCTCTAGTTTGAGGATTATACATTGTACCCTTTCCTCGACCTCCAGCATGGATTTGACTTTTTACTGCTACAACCTTAGATCCAAGTGAATCATATGCCTCCAGTGCCTCTTTAACACTGGTGCAATGCACTCCTTCTAACACTGGAACTCCGGCTGACTTTAGCAGGGCTTTTCCTTGATACTCGTGAATATTCATGATTCTCCTCAACCTGTCCGACCAAAAAGGGGCCTTTGAATGATGCGATATAAGTCGACTTAGTTCGCGATGTGTTCAATAGCCAAGTTGTAATCGCCTTGATAATGCAGGTAGTTGTTCTTGCGGGTGGCATTGGCTCCCGTTTACGTCCATGGACTAACGATATACCGAAACCACTTCTTCCTATGTTGGATTCTACCCTACTAGAAAGGGTCGTTGAAGGAGTTCCGTCTGATTTAGTGGATGAAGTAATTGTTGCAGGCGGATATAAGGTCGATATGATCAAGGATTATTTCCGCAAAGCAGACGTTGATTTCGACGTTCGGATAGTTCCAGAAGACAAGCCGCTAGGAACTGGAGGAGCATTGGGTAATTGTCGAGATGTAGTATCTGGTAGATTCGCTTGTTTCAATGGCGATATTGTGTCCTCACTAGATGTAGGAGAGATGATGAAACAACATTCGAGTATGGATATGAAAGGTACACTTGCATTGTGGGAAGTAGAAGATCCTACTCGATTTGGAATTGTGGGGCTTGATGAAAAAAGGAAAGTTACACAGTTCAAAGAGAAACCAAAGCCAGAAGAAGTATTTTCTAATTTGATTAATGCAGGTTCTTATCTCTTGGAAGAGGAAGTGTTTGACATAATGCCATATGGAAAGCATAGCCTTGAAAGAGATGTATTTCCAGTATTGGCAGAAGAGGGTAGTTTGGCAGGATTTCCTTTCGATGGCTACTTCATAGATGCAGGAACACCTGCGAGTTGGCACGAAGGAGTGCTCAGATGTATAGAACAAAACCGATTCAAATCAGGTTCTCTAACCGGTGGCTCCTGGCATCAAGGTGGCCATACAAGCGCAACAAATTCAATGGTCCAGGAAGATTGTATCGTGTCAGGAGAGGTTACAGATTCTACACTTCTTAGAGGTGCAAGAATTGATTCAGGAGCAGTTGTGAAAAACTGCTTGATTGGAGAAGGAGCTGTAATCGAAAATGATGTTCAGTTAACGAATGTCGTAGTTGGTCATGGTGTAGTAGTTCCTGCTGGACATATTCAGATGGAAGGGACGATTTGAATCGCAGTCTCCAAAAAGGATGAATACACGGGACGTGGTATGGATGAACCACTTATTGTAGTCAATTTCAAGACTTATTCAACCGCAATGGCACAGTCTGCTGACACTTTAGGCCAACATATGGCTAATGTTGAAACAAAAGCAAGAATGGTTGCTGTAGCAAGTGCTTTTGATCTTTCAAGTGTTAGTTCAATTTCAGGATTAGAAGTTTGGTCTCAACATCTAGATCCTGTCGGTCAAGGTAGCCATACCGGTTGGCTTGAACCTGAAACTGCGATTGCAAGAGGTGCTTCGGGCACAATTATCAATCACGCAGAACACAAAGTTCCTCTAGAGCATGTAGAGAAGTTGATGGCCATGCTTCCTGATGGGTTCCCAATCTGTGCTTGTGCAGCAGATGTCGAAGAAGCTAGAGCATTGGCTGAACTAGGACCCACTTTCATTGCAGTAGAGCCTCCTGAATTGATTGGAGGAGACAT
>CAXGTB010000143.1:0-3941 GCA_964012565.1 uncultured euryarchaeote
AGCACTCTATTGTCCAGTCGACCCATCCATCTCTTACTTCGAAAGGAGATTGAGGTATGACTCCCACTTCTCTAATCTCTCTGATGTAGCCTCCACCTTTCGGAGCAATATCAACTTCGTACCGATTATTTCCTAAGTCTCTAACCTCGTCAACGCCTTGGTGTGAATTTAGTTCTTCACTTAATTCACTAGATGAAGATATTTTAGCAGTACCTCTTCCTCTTCCGAGCGGCATTGTTTCTTCAATACGTAAAACCGCTTCAGGTCTTATTCTAGAAACGTCTCCAGACCAGTGCCCTTCTGGTAATCTGACCTCGATGCGTAGTTGGTTTACCATGTTATCACAATGTATGAGTGCGGTCATGGCGTGTGACTTCGCCAGTTTGAACATCGATTAATTCAGCAAAAGTCTTCACGTTATCCTCTCCAACAATAACACCTGGTAAGTAGCCATCACAGACTCCAGATGCGGCAAAGATTGCATCATCAGAGCGACACAAGTCCGTTGCATCCCAGAGCCTTGTAAGATCGTCATTCACCATTTTCTCTGCTCTCTTTTCTTCTTCATCAGAACGAAATACGAGCCGTCCTTCGAATACGCCACCGATTCCTCGAATTGCAGTTGCAGTGATTACTCCTTCAGGAGCAGCACCGATGCCCAGTAGCATGTCATAAGGGCCGTCAGGGCGGGCAGCCCAAATTGCTGCAGAAACATCTCCATCTCCCATTAGATGAAGTTGAGCGCCTGCTTCTTTGACTTCTTTGAACAGGTCTGCATGACGTTCTCTGTCTAGAGCTACTACTCTAACTTCGGAGATTGGTTTGTCTAAAATGTCAGCAGCCTGTTCAAGGTTGTATGTAACTCCTCCATCAAGGCTGATATGTCCTGCTAATTCAGGGCCAGCAGCGATTTTGTCCATGTAGCAGTCAGGAGCATGCAGTAGTGTACCTCTAGGTGCAGCAGCAAGAACAGCGATTGAATTTGGAGTATTGTCGGCACAATTATTTGTGCACTCTAGTGGATCGACTGCGATATCGATTTGTAATGCTCCTTCTATTCCAACTTGATTTCCGAGTTCTTCTCCAATGAACAGCATTGGTGCATCATCTCTTTCACCTTCACCTATGGCTACCCTTCCATCAAACGGGACTTTATCGAAGGTTTTGCGCATGGCTTCAACCGCAGCAGCATCTGCGGCGTTTTTGTCACCTAGGCCGCGCCAAGAAGCACTAGCAATTGCCGCTTGGTCTACCGCTTCTAAGAAGTGATGTGATAGGTCTGCAGTTCTCGCCATGTTACTCGCCACAAGTAGACCCTCCATCAATAAAGCGCTTAATCCGCCTTGTGCTTTTCTAGCACAATTATGTCAGTAATTCTAGTTTCAGGATACTGTCCATTGGAATCTTTCTCCAATGATTTAACCATGTCAAGAGCACACAAAAGACCGGCAGAAACTCCGGTTAATGCTTCCATTTCAAT
Source organism: uncultured euryarchaeote (assembly GCA_964012565.1). Lineage (GTDB taxonomy): Archaea > Thermoplasmatota > Poseidoniia > Poseidoniales > Poseidoniaceae > MGIIa-K1. The sequence goes on from CAXGTB010000143.1 coordinate 1,481, forward strand.
TCCGGTTCGATAATGTGCACTAACCTCTACAGTACATCGAAGAGAATTATCTTCCCATGCCCAATTGACACTACAACCTTCGAGCGGAATCGGATGGCAGTGAGGAATTATTCGAGGCGTCTCTTTGACCGCTTGAATTGCAGCGATTGTCGAGGCTTCTAGAACGTCACCTTTCTTGATTTCACCATTCAAAATGGCGTTTTTAGATTCGCTTGAAAGGTGTACTAGGCCAGTTGCAGTAGCTTTTCTATGAACGATTGGCTTACTGCCAATATCGATTATTCCTTGGATTTTCTTTTCCATTTATTCACCCCAATCCGGCTTTCCAGGTCGCCCCACTTGGCTTGACTTCTTTCTTCCACAGGGGGGCTTGTCGTTTGAGTTCATCGATTAACCAAGAACATCCTTCGAATGCTTCTTTCCGATGTGGACTTGCAACATGTATTGCAACAATATTTTCTCCAGGTCCAACCGAACCAGTTCGATGAGCCATTGCAATGGATTTCAAACCAAATTTAGTGATTGCTTGTTCAGCTAAATCATGAAGGGTTTCGGATAATTTAGATTGCCATGCGTCGAACTCTAGACGAAGAACTTCTTCACCATCATCGACGCCTCTAGTAATTCCCAAGAATGAAACGATGGCTCCACAACCATCGGTCTCTAACTGAGACCTTAACATGTCGACATCCAACTCATCAGGAGCCTCATGGATGAAAATATGCCCCTGCATGAATGCCCCATGTGTGCCGCATCCTTGAAACCATCCACTTGCATGGGGTTGCATGGCACAGGCCGAACCCATCCACATCATGGGCGCGGGATTGTCAGGTCTTGCCGCCGCAACTACGCTAGCCAAAGCCGGGCTAGAGGTTCACGTACACGACATTCGGCAGGATTCAGGGCAACGCTTTGATGGCGATTTCCAAGCACTAGAGAATTGGTCGATGGATGCAGATTTCTTTGACCAATTACGGGAATGGGGTTACGATCCAGGTCAGTTCAAGGCAACAGAGTTCACAGAAGTTGACTTAATTCACCCCGATGATGAAATTACCAAAACATATTCTCCGAAGGTTGCGTATAGAATTGTTGAACGGGGTACATCTGAACATACTATCGATCAAGGGTTCAAACGAATGGCAATTGAAGCAGGTGCGAATCTACATTACAAAAGTCGAGTAAAAGAAGAAGATTGCCAAATCATTGCCTGTGGACCAAAGGGGACAAGTGCTGTTGCTTATGGAGAAATCTTCCGTACTAATCACGCGAATCATATTGCGTTTCAGATGAATGATAAATTGGCACCGGGATCTTACTCATACCTGATTATCATAGATGGAATTGGCTTAATCTGTACATGTCTTTGGAGGAAACAAAAGGGAACAGATAGGTTCCTGAATGAAACAATTGCTTGGTATCAAAAGCACTATCCTGATATTGATATGGAGCCAATAAAAAGGGTTGGCGGTAAAGGAGATTTTACAATCAACAAGAATTATTTCCAAGACGGCAGATACTATGTTGGCGAATCTGGAGGTCTGCAAGATTTCATGTGGGGCTTTGGAATGAGAATGGCGGTTTGGTCAGGGCATCTAGCTGCTCAGGATATTTTGGGTAACTGTAACTATGAAAAAGAAGTAAGAAGGCAACTCATGCCTTATGTCAAAACATCAGTTGCCAATCGTTTCTTGATGAATAGAGTGGGAGATCGCACATTCAAGCGTATGTGTAAAGCATGGATGAAAGACCAAAAAAAGCGAGAAGATGGTCTTGTTTGGATCGGTAAATTGTTCAGGCCAAGATGGTACAAATCCTTGTTGTATGTTTTAGTCAACCCATTTATGCTCAAATCAGATTCCAAAGCGATGGGTCGTGGAGTAAGGCGCTTGCCATTTAGGAAGGCAAAGAAAAGAGACGTATGGGAGCAATCAACTGAAGCAAAAAAAGTTGGGGAGAGATGGGATAAAGCCCGCCGCTCTGGCGGAAAGACATCATTCAGCGAGACCAGCGATTGACTCATTAAGCGGACCCTGTTGGAGTGTCACATGAGCGACCTATACGGACTCAAATTAGAACCAATGCCAAACCGTCTAGTTAACTACGGAACCACAGACAACGGTATCGCTGTAATAGAACTAGCATCAGACTCAGCAGGTGCTCCTTTGGAAGGAGACGCAATGGGTCCAAACACCTACACTCACGGAATGATGTGTGATATTGATACAGCGATTATCAAAGCACGTTTCGATGACGATGTAACAGTGATTGTCATTACTGGTAACGGCTCAAAGTTCTTCTCAGCAGGTGCTTCTATTCAGATGTTGAACAGCGTATCTCCGGGATTCAAGTACAATTTCTGTCTTCACGCTAACGAGACACTATCAAGATTTGAACAGACTACCAAGTTGGTAATTTGTGCAATGAACGGACACGCTGTTGGTGGCGGTCTAGAAATCGC
>CAXGTB010000144.1:0-3924 GCA_964012565.1 uncultured euryarchaeote
AATGAGGCCGGTTTAGGTTACATGGTAAGGGCGATAGAAGGGGCAGGATATAGCACCGAAGAAATCGGAATCGCCTTAGATGTAGCATCAACTGAGTTCTACAAAGATGGAGCTTATCACATGGACGGAAAGCAACTTTCAGGAGAAGAACTCTCAGATATCTATGCTTCATGGGTTGACGAATATCCTCTTCTTTCAATCGAAGATGGATTTGGAGAAGACGATTGGAGAAGCTGGTCTCACTGCATGCGAGACATCGGCGATAAGGTACAACTGGTAGGTGACGACCTTTTCGTAACACAGACTGAGAGGTTATCGATGGGTATCGATACCAAGGCTGCTAATGCGATTCTAGTCAAAGTGAATCAAGTTGGTACAATTACTGAGACTTTGGAAACGATGGATATGGCCTCTGCTCATGGATTCAACAATGTGGTTAGCCACAGATCTGGTGAAACCGAGGACACTACCATAGCAGACCTCGCGGTAGGAACACGCGCTGGACAAATCAAGACTGGAGCACCGGCACGCTCGGATAGGGTGGCTAAGTACAACCAGTTGCTAAGAATTAGCGACGAAGTTAGCGAATATCGGTCGCCATTTTGAGGTGAAATTGTGAAGGTTAGACGGGAACTTCTCCCGATTGTGATCTGTTTGGTTTTCCTAGTTGTAGCCCGCGAAATCTACCCTTATGCTGGTGTAATGGTCGCAGAAATTCAGGATGGCTATGAGCAGGAAACTATTGCAACAGGCCTTGGCGGACCAACGTGTTTAGTTTTCCATGATGACATACTTCACGTATGTGATAGAGATGGTGGCAGAATATTGACAGTAGATGGTGATGTGTTGTTAGATGGATTAGACCATCCTCATGGCTTAGTATTCATCGATGGCGGCGTAGTTATTTCCGAAGAAGGAGAATTGACTAGATACGATTTGAATTTTGAGAACCCGGTGACTTTAGTCGACGGCATCCCTTCAGGCAACCACCAAACAAATGCGGTAAATCTACTGCCAAATGGAACTTTAGTGTGGCACAGCGGCAGCACATGCAATCTTTGTGACGAGGACGATGAAAGAAATGCTGCACTTCTTTGGGTGAATTCAACAACAGGCGAACACGGGATTTTGGCGACTGGTGTGCGCAACTCATTCGACGGCGTTTGGGTTGACGACATTGGATACCTTTTCACCGATAACGGCCAAGATGGAGAAGGAGAGGATTTTCCTGACGAAGAAATCAATCTCTTAGTCGATGGAGCAGATTATGGTTGGCTTGAGGAATCGCCAAGCGACCCATATCCCGACGGCACAGAATCACCGTTGGCAACATGGACTCCACATACCTCGGTAAATGGGATGACGACACGTCCAGCTAATTTGCCAGGAGATAATCACACAGTTTACGCCACTGTGTATGGGTCTTGGGCAACCATTCTTCCAAAGGGCCATCAGATTCTGAAGATAGATTTCACTCTAACCGACGATGGCTGGGTTGGGGACGTGGAAGTATTCGCATCACAAGTTGGAACACCACTTCCAATTACAGGTGGTCCAGATGGCAATCTGTATTACGCAACGTTCGACCACGGGGGGGCTGTTCACGTGATTAGCCCTGAAGCCAATCCTTGAGCCTTTTACAGCCTTCACGAATTTGCTCTAAGTTCGTACCATAGCTCATCCGAACAAGACCTTCTCCGCCAGGCATAAGTGAGCCAGGAACTAGTTGTACACCCGCTTCCTCTAATGCTCGTGTTGCGAATTCGATATCATCCATTCCAGTTTCTGTAATGTCTGCTAAAATGTAGAATGCCCCTTCTGGCTTTGGAGCCTTAATTCCGGGAATTTCCTGAAGCAAAGAATGGAAGACATCTCTTCTTTCTGAGAAGGATTCGAAGAATGATATCCGCTCTTCTTCTAATTCCAGAGCGATTGCACCGGCTCCCATCAAAAACGTAGGAACGTGACTTGCAGAACTTGCTTGGCACGTTTTGACTCCTTCCATTACTTCGCTCGGCCCAGTAATCCATCCAAGCCTCCATCCAGTCATTGCCCAGATTTTTGACCATCCTCCAATAGTCAAGGTTCTATCTTTGCCAGCCTCAAGTGATCCAGGAGAAACATAGGAATGTTCTGAATATACTAAATCTGAATAGATCATGTCGTCGAAAATCCACAAATCATTTTCGGCAGCAATCTTGGTTAATTCCTCGATTTCACTAGGGAGGTAAACTGCACCTGTTGGATTGTTTGGCGAGTTGATAATTATCGCCTTTGTCTTCGAAGTTATTGCAGCTCTTGTAACATCCATATCTGGATGGTAATTTTCTCTTTTCACTGGGACATGTACTGGAACCGCCCCGATAAGTTTCAGCATACCATCGTAAGAAGGCCACGCTGGTGCAAACAGTAATACTTCATCTCCTGGATTTAGACAAGACATCATTGCGTAGAGCAAAGCCTGCTTACAACCCGGTGAAACTAAGACGTCATTATGATCAACATCAAGATTGTATTTTGTCAAATATTTAGCTACAGCTTGACAAATTTCCTCACTGCCTTGACTTCGAGTATATCCGTGCATTCCTTCATCCAATGCAAGTTTAGCAGCGTCTACAGCTGGCTGAGGTGTCCTAAAGTCTGGCTGGCCTACTGTGAACCTGACAACTCCTTCTGGAGGGGGCGATAGGAATGCGGCAAAACCTCTTCCAATATCACCAATATTCGAATTCATACTCGGCATATCAGTACCTCCTGGTTATCCCTTCGTGTGCGTCACGCACTATCAACAATGCGAGGAACTGGAGCACGGACTGAGATTTGAACTCAGGTCTCAGGATCTGCAATCCCGCTCATAGCCGCTCTGACATCCGTGCAGTAGACACCGGGACCAACAAGTTGTATTTCAACGCGCCTCAAACGAGAGAGTAACGATTAGAGCCGAATAGTAGTACTATTGCCTAAATTGGTGAATCAAACTCAAAATTAGAAATTTCATAAATCATCGAAGAAGTCATCATCGAGATCATCATCAAAATCATCCTCGAAATCGTCATCTATGTCTTCTTCAAAATCTTCTTCGAAATCGTCTTGCTCAAATGTGGAAGACTTTTTCCTTTTCATGAAAATCACTATTGCCACTGCTGCAGCTAAAACCCCTCCGCCAATTGCAGAGTAAGTTACGGCTGAATTCTCTGTTAATGAAGCAAGTCCTCCTTCTTCTTCTTCAGGTATGACCTTGACAGTGAGCATCACATATTCAGTATTACAAAAGCCCTCATACCTGCATGAAAACTCGCTTGTAACATAGAAATCAATTATGTGGTATTCCTCTTTAGTGACGCCTTTTGGTGCACGAATCTCCCATTTTACAGTTTTAGTTTGGCCAGATTCAATCTCAATACTTTGTAAAGAATATATCGAAAAGCCTTCTGTTTCTAATTCATCTATGCTATATGGCTCGATTCCGATTAGCATTTTATCAAAATCCCCATTCCCATTATTGCCATAAATAACATCGTAATCATAATCTTGGCCAGAGGTTAGAGTAATCTCTGCTTCTGTTAATTGAATTGTTGGGGCGCTGTACTGCATTATCATGGCGACGGTATCCGCGGTATCGGAAGCCTCAGGTAGAGCCGCAGCATCTATGCCATTGAAAGAAACGACAACAGCTTTGGTTTCAACAGCAATGTTTTGTACGCTCATTCCTTGTTCTGCTCTTAGAGATATTTGAATATCTAAAGTGGCGCTAGGGCCAACGGTTACTGTTCCGGGGCCAGTTGATAATAGAGAACCACTTGTGATTGTAACTTCTACTTCTTCAGAATATGTAGTAGGATTAGATAAAGTACAGGTGAAAAATCCAGAATAAGTTGATCCAGGATATACATCGATACGCGACTCTGGGTCACAATCAATGTC
>CAXGTB010000145.1:0-3915 GCA_964012565.1 uncultured euryarchaeote
CCTGGCAGATGTGCTTACACTCATTTTCTAGACCATGACGGTTTTCTTATTGATGACATGATTTTTGCAGTAGTTTCAGAAGATGAAATTTTAGGTGTTCCAAATGCCAGTATGGTTCCTGTTATGTGGGATTGGTTTACCTCACTACTTCCAGAAGATGGTTCAATTTCCCTTGAAGACCTGTCTCCTGCAACTAGTATCATTGCATTACAAGGCCCCAATGCACGAAATTTATGTGAATCAGTATTGGGACAAAACAATCATGTTGGCAGATTTAAGTGGAGCAAAATAAATGAAAATCAGTTTGGTGTTGGTGGTTGGATTCAAGGCACAGGTTATACTGGAGAAGCAGGATATGAGATATTCATTCCAAACGAAGATGCTCCATTGTTATGGAGGAAATTGGTTGAAGCTGGAGCGACTCCAGTCGGTCTTGGTGCCAGAGATACTCTTAGACTTGAGAAGGGTTTCCTTCTGTCTGGTGTAGACTTCGCATCTCCAAATCTTGATGAAAACGTGCTATTGCACAGAGACTCTTGGGAGACAAACGTTCCGTTCGGGCTTGACATTGAGCATGAATTTGTAGGAAAGCACAGGGTAGTTTCACACGACGAAAATGATGCAAGGTTATGGGGAGTTAAACAATTAGAGAGAGGTCCTTTGCCACGAGGTGGGAAAGTAGTAGAAGATTTAGACGGAAATGAAATTGGAACTCTAACCAGTGGTGCGCCTGCACCATCATTGGATAGAACTGGAATTGGAATGGGTTACATTCGCAAGGTCTCACCGGGTGATGAAGTAATGATTGTCGCTTCACCAAGGAAAAAAGTTAGAGCGATTATAACTCGACCTCCATTTGTTTGACCAATCGTCAAGGGGTTGTCTTGATGAGGAGTAACTATTACGCAGTAACATGGGCCGAGTTATAGCAGTCGGGATTGTTGTTTGTTTCCTACTCTCTATTGCTCCTTTGATGGTAGATGAGATTCCAGGTTTTGATGAACCTGAATTCATTGCTGAGAACTCTAGAATTGTCGATGACTCCGAGTTAACTCTTCAGCAAATTGAGGCGCTGAATTCTGTTGGAATGAGCCGTAATGCGAATACAAATTGGTCCGCAACAGGTGGATCAATGGAGGTTGATGAGATATACGAGATGATTTTTGATTCTCAAGGAAACATCATCGTCTGCGGAACAATTTACCAAGTTTCTCAATTCGGTTCAATTACTGTAAGCACCCAAGGTGAAGGTGACATCTTAATCGCTAAATTATCAAAAACTGGCGTTTGGCAATGGGCTGTATCTGCTGGAACAGCTCTGTATTATGATGAATGCCGTGGCGTTACCATTGATTCTAATGACAATGTCTACGGAACAGGATATTTCAGAGGAGATGTTGATTTCGGTGGCAAAGTCATCTCCACCACTGGATTCGACGGATGGTTGGCTCGTGTCAATAGCACGGGACAATGGGATTGGGCCATGAAGTTTGGTGGTTTCGATATTGATGTAGGTTGGGATGTAGTTGCTGACAATTATGATAATCTCTATGTCACAGGATTCTACCAGAATCTTACCGAGTTCAACGCTACGCAGTTAGTTGATTACAGCCAATCAGGTGAGAGAACATTCTATCTGGCCTATTACAATGTCACAGCGGAACAATGGGATTGGGCCAAGGATTCTACGGGTAATGGTGTATCAGAACCATATCAACTCGTTTTAGAGAACTCAACTAATTCAGTATATGTTACAGGATATAGCACGGATATAGAGCAGTGGGGAGGTGGTTCTTTCACCTCCAATCCAGCATCAACTTGGGCAGGATTCGTGGTAAAATATAACGAAACTGGCAGTTTCAAGTGGGGTAGAAGTACCGGAGGAGCACCATGTACATTCCAAAACTGCGGTGCATACTTTACCAATATTGTACTTCATCCTGAGGGCGGCGTTGTAGTGGGCGGTAATTTTGTTCAGAGTTACAAAGATCAATCAGGTACAGTAAATAGCGGCTATGGAGATTGGGATGTGTTTGTAAAGCGATACCAGGCAAACGGTACCGAACTTTGGAGTTATTTTGCTGGAAGCACGGGTGATGATCGTTTACAATCTCTATCTGTAAATCAGAAAGGTCAAGTCCAATTTGGTGGCACACATCTTGCCAACATGTCATTTGGCAGCAATACGTTAGCTATGAATTCTACATCAGGATACTATGATGGATTCATTGCTCAGATTGATAATAAATCAAACTATCAATGGGCACTTAGCATCGGTGGCTATGGTAATGACACAGTTGGAGCACTCCTGTCTTTCCCTGATGGTTCTTTACTCGCAGGAGGAGATTTTAGTGGTACTGTTTGGTTCGGCAACACTCCAAAAAGTTCGAGTGAATCTGATATTTTCGTATGGAAATTCCAGCATGACAAAGATGGTGATGGAGTTCCAGATTACAACGATAATTGTTTGAATATTCAAAATCTAAACCAGACCAACTATGATTCAGATCGCAAGGGTGATGCATGTGATTCCGATGATGATAATGATGGACTTCACGATGTACTAGATGACTGTCAGTTTGGATTTAAGAACTGGAATCAGTCAAACCTATCATTGGACTATGATTCAGACGGCTGCAATGACATTGAAGAGGATGAAGATGATGACAATGATGGCATCTTGGATCTGGACGACAACTGTCCTATGGGAATTCTAGATTGGATAGTTGATTCATCAACCGATCTTGATGGTGATGGGTGCCGTGATTCAGACGAGGATATGGACGATGATGGTGACTCTGTTCTCGACCTAGATGATAACTGCCAATACCTGGTTAATCCCCTTCAGGAAGATTACGAGAATGATGGTCTTGGAGATGTTTGTGATAGTGATGATGATGGAGATGGAATCAACGATCCATTAGACGATTGTACACAAGGTGCAATTAACTGGACATCTGAGTTCCAAACCGATAAAGACGGTGATGGATGTGAAGATGAGGGTTCCAATGAGGATTTGGACGATGACAATGATGGAATTTTTGATGAAAACGACACCTGTCCAAGAGGAGAGATTGACTGGTTATCTTCTCTAGAAACAGATAGAGATGGTGATGGATGTCGAAATGATAACGAGGACAATGACAATGATAACGATAGCGTAATCAATGAAATTGACGGTTGCAAAAACGGAATCACAAATTGGACAAAGAATGCAACCAATGATAATGATGCAGACGGTTGTCTTGATGATAGAGAAGACAATGACGATGACAACGACGGATTCTCAGATACTATTGATTTCTGCCCATTACAGGAAGGAAATGCAACCCAAGGTGGAGCTAAAGGATGTCCAGACTTCGATGAAGATGGCTGGGCTGATTTGATAGATGATTTCCTGCAAGATGAGACTCAATGGAGTGATGGAGATAACGATGGTTATGGAGATAACCCTCTTGGCAACAATGCTGATGATTGTCCATTCTTCTCTGGTAATTCAAGTCAAGATAGAAAGGGATGTATAGATACTGACGGTGATGGTTATTCAGATGAAGATAACACTTGGACTATTTCCAGAGGAGCAGATGCCTTCAAGGATGAGCCAAGTCAATGGTCTGATACCGATGAAGATGGTTTTGGTGATAATTTCGACGGAGTGAATTTCGACCTATGTCCGGATGTTGCTGGCACCTCAACGATTGATCGCAATGGTTGCCTAGATTCTGATGGTGATGGCTATTCAGATGAAGATGCATTTTGGGGCATCTCGCTTTGGGATTCTTTGGATATTGGTCCAGATGAGTTCCCTTATGATTCAACTCAATGGAGAGATACTGATAACGATCTATTTGGTGACAATTGGGGCAATCCTGAATGGAATGAATCGAGGCAAGAAGATTGGCCTGGTGTATTCAT
>CAXGTB010000146.1:0-3913 GCA_964012565.1 uncultured euryarchaeote
CCTCCCTAACTTCAACAACTTCAACGTTGAATGTCAGCGATTTACCAGCTAGGGCATGATTGAAGTCGACTGTGACCAATTGATCATTAATTTCTGTAACAACAAAAGGACCTAAATCACTCATTAGAGTCATTCCTACCTCAGGTGCTATACCACCGAAAGTTTCCACAGGAATTTGTTGCACTTTATCGGAATCATGTGCTCCATATGCGTCTTCTGGAGCCAGTGTGAATTCCGTTTTTTCTCCTTGCTTTAGTCCCATCAGTTCTCTTTCAAACCCAGGAATCATTTGCTTTTGTCCAACTAGGAAAGCAAGGGGATCCTTCTCTTCGCTTGAATCAAAAACTTCACCAGATTCTGGATGTGTTCCTGTGTAGTGGACTCTAACGACCTTGTTTTTTGATATCTCTGACATTATTATCATCTCCTTGTTGTGTATCTTTTTACCATGCGCCTAAACTCATCGGCAACATCAGAAGGTAGAATCGTTTCGGCTTCTTTTTGATTGATGAATTCTATAGCTTCATCAATACCTGATCTTTCTCCTTTAGCCCAAATTTGTCCTAGGACATTGGAGCGGTGTTCCTCACTGATTGAATCATTTTCCAATAATTCCCTTGCAGCATACTTGTATTCCAGGTACTTCCTGCGATCAAGTTTCTTGGATTGAGGTTGTCTACCTCCGCCTTTTTTGTCTCCAGGCCTTCGGCGTTTAGGCCTTCTATCAGCCTTTTTGATTTCAGTTTTGATTGTTTTGAAAACGTTTGAAGTGCGGTTATTTTTAGTCTTTACAGGTTTTGGAATTTCAGCGACAACAGATTCTTCAGACTTGGTACTGACTGGCGAAATTTCTACAATTTCTGGTTTAACCTCAACCTTGTCACCTACCTTTTTGGCATCTTTAGCATCCTTCGCAAATTGAGCAGTAGCTGCGGATTTAGCTCTTAAATCAGCCAATCTATCTTCACGATTCTTTGGTCTTTTAATATCAGTTTTAGGAGCTGGTTTTGGCTGAGGAGAAATCTGATGTTTTGGTTTTACATAATCTTGCTTAACAGTTTCAGCCTCAGATGTATTATCTGAATCTCTTCTCTGTTTCAGCGCCTGCATAGCCGCTCTTTGTTTGGCAGCTAAATCTTCAACAGGTTTTTTTGGTTCAGGAGTGCGTGGCCTAGCAGGTTGTCGCGGAGTTTTTTCCTTCCTATCACGAGCTTTTTGGCTAGCATTGGGAGCAAACGGATTGAATGGTTCGTCCTTACGTCTGCGCCCGTTCATATTATTGGGGGATTCCCGGCCTTTGATAACCCTTGGCATCTGCTCAAGGCCACGAAATAGGAGTTTGGTCGGTGCGCAGTTCTTGGTCAACACCAGATTGCACCAAGGTAGTTTTACGGCCATGTCTTAATTCAAGCCAACCCAGACGTGCTATCATTGTACCATTATCAATACAGTACATTCGTGGTGGGCAATGACTACTAGAGCCTCTTTCTTCACACATTATTGAAGACATTTCTCTAATTCTTTGATTGCAAGCAACCCCACCACCTAGTAGGATTTCTGTTTTTCCCGTGTGGGCAAGAGCACGTTCTGCTACTTCGATACAGGCAGCAAATGCATGTTCCTGTAAACTCCAACAGACTGCTTCAAACGGCTTCCCTTCTCTTACAAGTTTATGTGCGGCACTCATTATCCCAGAGAATGCTAGATCCATGCCATGAACTGCATATGGTAACTCTAATCCTTCAAGAGAGGGGTTGGGATTCTGTTCTAGCCACTCTAACGCTTTCTTTTCGATGACAGGACCGCCTGGGAATGGAATTCCGTGTTTTCTAGCGAATTTGTCCAACATATTTCCTATTCCTATGTCAAGGGTTTCTCCAAGTACTCGATACCTACCATCTAATCTAGCAATTACTTGTGTATTTCCTCCACTGACATATAGTAGAATTGGGTCATCGCAGCCGCATTGCTCTCTACCAATTTCAATATGAGCGACACAATGGTTTACACCAATTAATGGGACGTCCAAATGAGTTGAAATTGTCCTTGCAGCAGCAGCACCTGTGCGAAGGCAAGCTCCCATCCCTGGGCCTTGAGAATAGGCCACTGCACCAATGTCGGCTGGAGTTAGATTGTTGTCATCTAATATCTTTGAAAATAGTGATGTCGACAATTCGACATGGTGGTCTGCCGCTTCTCTCGGATGGATGCCTCCTTCGGCAGGTCTGATTGTATCAGATGCGGATGGGTAAGGCTTTCCGTTACCATCAACCAAGCCAAATGAAAATGTATGGGCGGTCGACTCAATGCCCAAAGTCCATTCGCCTGTCATGGTTGTCCCTGTCGCATATACTATCTAACGGTTTTACTCTCCCCTGTTTGATGCAGAGGTTGATTTCCAATACCGGGCCGATTGCCCACTTGTCTGGACATGGTCCAATTTCTGGTCACATCCAAGATTTAGATGCCCTAGTTTCTGAGCCAGGAATGGCCATATTGGTAGATGATCATGTCATTACAAAGATCGGTGAAAACGATGAGATGTTATCTGAGTATTCTGGCGTAGAAGTAATAGATATTGAGGGCCGCGCTATTATCCCAGGCTTAGTCGACTCACATGCACACTTAATTTGGGCAGGAGATCGAAGCAGAGAGGTTGGTTGGAAACAACAAGGAATGACTTATCGTCAAATCTCTGAAATGGGAGGAGGAATTGCTGCTACAGTTGTTCCAACTAGAAACGCGAGCGATTCTGAACTAGCTCATCTTGGCATAGAAAGGATGCGTGAAGCTCTGAGAAATGGAACCACTCACATGGAAATTAAATCAGGTTATGGTTTAGATACAAAAACGGAACTAAGGTTACTGGAAATTGCGGAATCGATAAGTTCAGTAGAGCGATTACCATCTTTGGACTTGACCTGGTTAGGAGCTCATGCTGCTCCTCCAGGAGGGGATATTGCATCATATTTCGAAGAAATATTATCAGAGCAATTGCCTGCAATTCTTGACCAAGGAATTGCTCGCAGTGCAGATGTATTCTGCGAACCAGGGTGGTTTTCAATCGAGCAGACAGAGGAGATAATGAAGGCTAGTAAGTTAGGTGGTCTTGATCTTAGATTACATATTGATGAATTCGCAGATGGTGGTGGTGGCCAACTTGCTGCAGATTTAGGTGTACAAACCGCAGATCATGCACATTACACAAGTGATGAGGCAAGGGAGGCTATGAATTCGGCTTCTGTTAATTGTGGCTTTTTGCCGGGTACACCATATTCGATGGGTGAAGATTACCCCCCATTTTCAAAATGCATGGATAATAACTGGGTGTGGTCAATCGCTACAGACTTCAATCCTAACTGCAGAACATTGAGTTTGCCATTTATCTCGTCTTTATTGGTACAGCGTAATGAAATATCACCAATTGCTACTCTGGCAGCCTGTACTAGGAATTCAGCACAGACTACTCCTCACCCATCTGGATTAATTCATGGACAAATCGTTGAAGGTGGAATTGCAAATCTGAATATTGTAGATGGCCCTTGGTGGGAGAGTTGGTGTTTACAACCGGGTCATTCACCATTTTCAGCTACTATGATCGAAGGTGAAATGATTTATCACTAAACGCATTTCAAATAGGGATTAATATGAAATCAAAAAATTGTTATTGGATGGAGACTGTTGTCTGCTCAGCGAGAAAAGGTGTTGATGCAAGACTGGAAAGAATGCTTGAAGCACGACAAGAAATGCGGAGGAGAACTGAAGGTTGCATCCGTGCATGGGTTTCACGATCGATCGATGGCCAACCAATGTTTTTACTTCAGGCGATTTATGAAAATGAAGAATCTTGGCATAAAAGTGCAAAACGAGTTTCAGATGAGCTCGATTCTAGAGATGGAGGAATCGAATCTTT
>CAXGTB010000147.1:0-3909 GCA_964012565.1 uncultured euryarchaeote
GGCTTCATTCCTTTCCACCTAGCAAGAAATCTCCCAGTGTTAACCCTCTTGCTTGGCCAGTATTGACATGTCGATTTTCATCAGGAGAAGCTTCCACCATCAAACTAATGTCAAGAGTCCTCTCTAATTTTCGAATCACTGCATCAGTTGGTCTCTTTCCAGATTCTACATTATTGATGATATTGACTTTTTCAGCCATTCTTCTAGCAAGTTCACGTTTATCCCATCCGCGTTTATTCCGAGCATCAATAATTCTCTTCGAAAAATCAGAAGCAAGTTCTTTTTCGCCTCTTAGCATTATGTCTTTGCCTTTTTTACCGATGCCGCCATAACCACCGGATGTGGCTTTAGAGTTTAATTGGGCCAAACCAGGAGCGGTTTTCTTTTCTTCTAAGCCAAGCTTTTCAGTACAGCGTTTGCACGCTTGAACTTCTGCTCTGCCCATAATCACAGACCTTGTACTAACCTTCATTGCCCCGCACAGTTCACAGTCCGCCATTACCCCACCTGTTTCTTTGTTAAGTCGGTAATTCTTCAAGCCTTCGTAAGTGGAAGAAATGAAACATTCGACGCGGATACTTGAATAAGGGCAGCCGTCACGACATTACATGGGCACTGAGGTCGACAAGAGTTCGAACACTCTCCTTGGGAAAGAGGATAAGGACCTCAAAATCCTAGAACAGGATTATACTCGTCTAAAAGACGAAGCCCAAAGATTAATTTCTGAGCGTATTCAGTTGGAAAATGATCTATCTAAAGTGAAGAAAAGAGCGAACCGATTAGAGGAAGAAGTAAGAATTCTCAAGAATCCTCCTTTAATCGTTGGACATTTACAAGATGTACTTGATGATGAAAGAGCCATCGTACGCTCCTCAAACGGTACTGTATTTCAGGTGTCAATAAATCAAAGGCTCAGCCGTGATAAATTACGCCCAGGCACAAGAGTTGCACTAAATCAAGATACTCTTTCCGTAGTTGAGATTCTCCACGATGCTTGGGACCCAATGGTTTCTGGAGCTGAAATGGTCGAGACTCCTAATGTTTCATATCAAACCGTAGGAGGGTTGGACGAACAAATCTTGCAGGTTAGGGAAGCGATTGAACTTCCACTTGAAAAGCCTGAATTATTCAGAAAAGTTGGCATTCAACCGCCAAAGGGAATTCTATTAGTTGGCCCACCAGGGTGTGGGAAAACTATGCTTGCTAAGGCTGTTGCAAGTCAAACAAAAGCATCATTCATTAGAATGGTCGGTTCTGAACTCGCTCAGAAATACATTGGAGAAGGAGGTAGAATGGTACGTGAACTATTTTCATTAGCCAAGGATAAATCGCCGGCTATCATTTTCCTAGATGAGATTGATGCAATAGGTGCGAAGAGACTTGATTCGGCAACCAGTGGTGACCGTGAAGTTCAAAGAACACTAATGCAATTATTAGCTGAACTAGACGGTTTTGATGCTTTAGAAGATGTTAAAATCATTGCAGCAACAAATCGTCCAGATATTTTGGATGATGCACTTCTACGCCCGGGTAGATTTGACCGTGTAATAGAGATCCCATTGCCAGACGAGGTTGGACGCAAGACAATTCTTAGCATCCATCTTAACAAGATGTCTACTACTCGAATAAATATTGCAAAAATAGTTGAGCAAACAGACGGTTTCAGTGGCGCTGACCTAAAGGCTACTACTGTCGAATCCGGGATGATAGCAATACGCGACGGTCGCTCAAAGGTAAAACAAGAAGACTTGCAATTTGCTGTTGAAAGAATCAAAAAGAAGCGTGAGACGAACGGAATTTCTTCCTCTCCTGATGCATTGTATGGCTAGTATGGTGAAAATGTTCATCAGTTGTCTACATTGGCAGTTATCTCATGTCCAAAAGGATAGTCGAATGTGTTCCAAATTTTTCAGAGGGCAGAAACCAACTCATTATCGATGCAATATCTAACGCAGGTAGCGTAATAGAAGGTGCGAGGGTATTGGGTGTTGAACCTGATAAAGACTACAATCGAACAGTCTTGACTATCGCTGGCGATCCCAAAGCTGTTTCAGATGCAGCATTTGAGGTAATTAAAGCAGCATACGAACATATCGATATGAGGCTGCATGAAGGTGAACACCCTCGAATCGGCGCTGTGGATGTTTGTCCATTTGTGCCTTTACAGGGGGTAACAATGGAAGAGTGTGCAGATTTGGCAAGGGAACTGGCATTACGCGTGTCAAATGAATTATCACTGCCTACTTTCTTGTATGGTGCTGCATCATCATCACCCGAACGTGAACTACTTTCTGATCTCAGAAAGGGCCAATATGAAGGTTTCAAGGCTCGTTTGGAAAATGGAGGACCTCATCTTCCGGACTATGGCCCCAGAGAATGGAATGAAGATGTAGCGAAGTTTGGAGCAGTGGTCATCGGGGCAAGGAAAATTTTAGTCGCTTACAATGTTAACGTCGCAGAAAAGGATGCAAAAACAGCCAAATTCGCAGGCTCACTAGTTAGGACTACAGGAAGGTTGCTTAAGCAAGATGATGGTAGGAAAACTCGAATACCCGGAATGTTACCAATGGTGCAAGGCATGGGTCTTTCTTTAGAAACTCATGGTATTTCACAAGTCTCAATGAATCTTCGGGATGTTTCTATCACTCCAATGCATATTGCCTACGAGGCTGTAAAATCAATAGTAAATGATCACGGTGTCGATACCTGTGGTTCGGAATTGGTAGGTTTAGTGCCCCTATCTGCAATGATTGAATCAGGGAAATGGTATGCTACTGAAGATTGTAGCAATGAGGATTTATTGGTATCTGCTGCTATTGAAGGACTTGGACTTGACTTCCTTTCACCATTCAATCCACATGATAGAATAATAGAATGGGCTTTGGAAAAGGAGGTGGCACAATGAAAACTCCTTGGATGGAAATGACTGTTAGAGAGTTCCAATCAGCACTGGCATCTTCTTCACCAACCCCTGGAGGTGGTACAGCCGCAGCAATTGCTCTCGGTCAAGCATCAGCTCTCACAATAATGGTATGTGATTTGACAATAGGTAAAGAAAAATGGAGCGACGGTTGGGAAATATCAGAAGAAGCCATGTTATTATCTGTTAAGATAATGACTAGATCGGGAGAATTAGCCGATGAAGATAGTGACGCATTTGATGAAGTAATGTTGTCATATAGGTTACCGAAAGATACCGATGAAGAAAAGGTAGCCAGGCGTACTGCAATCAAAGATGCTACAATTACTGCTACGGAAAAACCGTTTGAAACTGCTCAATTAGCACTAGAATTATTACGAATCTTACCAAAATTAGCAACTACAGGAAATGGAAATGCCGTCTCAGACGTTGGAGTGGCTGGTTTACTCGCTAGTGCGGCATGTAAAGGCGCTTTGTTTAATGTTGACATCAACCTAGGGGGTTTACCAGATGATGCCGCACAAGAAATAAGAAAGATGGCTCCCAAAATTCAGGAAGAATCTAGAATACTTTCACGTAAGGTGATGGATGAAGTTAGAGAACGTCTGTGATCATCTTACCTGTGAACCCGGTGTGATTTCTCCATCTAATGTTACTAATTTGACGCCCCCGTTGCCATCATCAGCCGCTAAAATCATTCCTTCGCTCATTACTCCCCTGAGTTTACGCGGTTTTAGGTTAGCCACAAACACAACAGATTTACCAGTCATTTCATCTGCTGTATAATATTCCTTTAGTCCAGCACAGATAGTTCTGCCCTGGTCTGTACCGTCATCGATTGAAACAACATACAATTTGTCAGCGTTATCGTGATCAGATACCTCTGTAATCTTCCCGACTTTCAATTCAACTTCCATAAATGTTTCAAAATTTAGATATGTTGTTCCTTCTGGCATTTCTTTCACTTCCTTGTTCTTCTTTTTCCCACC
>CAXGTB010000148.1:0-3833 GCA_964012565.1 uncultured euryarchaeote
CCCAGATAGAAGATTCTGTAAACCAAGTTATGAAACGTACGAAGTTGAAGGGGAGAATGCTCCCTCTGTTGCTAGCAGCAAACCCTGTTAATTGGGGCAAACCAAGTAAAATGACTACAGCAGAGGCTCTGGCTGCTTCACTGTATTTGATTGGAAGAGAGGAACATGCTCGAAAACTTCTAGCTGCATTTAGGTGGGGTGAGCAGTTTTTTATTCTAAATCGTGAACCTTTGGAGGCCTACCGGGAGGCAAAATCCTCTGCGGAGTTGGTTGAATTGCAATTCGAATTTTTTGAATTAGATAGATAATTAAAATCAGAGAGGTGGAATTATGGCAAAACGTCCGATTCATAGATTGAATGGAGATTCAACAACAATGGAAATGGATGAATTAGCAGAAGAATCAATTGTAACCATCTACAATGGTCAAGAAATTGTCGTCAGATTACTTGCAACACCAATTGACTTAGAGGATTTAGCAAGGGGACATATAATCTGTGAAGACCGTGGTAGCATAGAATCAATCGTGGTTGACGGGTTTACAGTTAGAGTTAGCGGAGAAATCACACCTCGACCCACTGAAGATTTACTTACGGCTGCGTGCGGAGCTTGCACCTCTGGTGAAATTGAAATACCACTGCAACTAATTGAAAATACATTGAATTTGGAAGGCGACATTGGTAAAATGATGAATCAGATGAAAGATAATCAGCCACTATTCAAACAAACAGGAGGAATTCATGCAGCTTCTATTTTTGATCAAACTGGTAAAATATTGCTCACTAGAGAAGATATCGGCAGACATAATGCATTCGATAAAGCCGTAGGAGCGGCAATGAAAGGCGGAATCCAGGCCAAGATTAT
Organism: uncultured euryarchaeote; assembly: GCA_964012565.1. GTDB lineage: Archaea > Thermoplasmatota > Poseidoniia > Poseidoniales > Poseidoniaceae > MGIIa-K1. The sequence continues at coordinate 864 of CAXGTB010000148.1, forward strand.
TGGATTATCTGGTAGGATTGGATGGGAATTAGTAGCAAAGGCAGTGAGATCTGGAATTGAGATTATAATTGCAGTAGGTGCAATTAGTTCCGCTGCAGAATCTTTAGCCAGATCTACTGGGATGACTCTGGTAGGTTTTGCAACACGCGAAAGACCGGTCGTAATAGGGGATTTGAGCCGCATCATTGACAAGCCCTCGATTAACCGGGCGAATTATGTCGGGTAGGAAGGGTGTTTCAGCTACAACCCCTCCTGACAATAATGGTTTGAAAATCAGGCCTAAAAAATCAATTGCTGCGGGTATCCCTGCTGCAACATCATCAATGATTCATGGAATCAAAAAAATGGGCATAACCAAGACTATCAAAACACTAACTACGGTCAATCAGCCAAGCGGTTTTGATTGTCCTGGGTGTGCTTGGCCTGATCCGAAACACGCAACCACATTCGAATTTTGTGAAAATGGTGCAAAGGCGGTTGCGGATGAAGCAATGAAAGGTAATGTAAATCCCGATTTTTTCTCTAAATACACAGTTCAGGAATTGTCACAAAAGAGTGATTACTGGCTCAATAATCAAGGTAGAATTACAGATCCGATGATTTTGAAAAAGGGCGAAAACAGATACATGCCAATATCTTGGAGTGATGCTTTTGAGTTAATCGATTCGAAAATCAAGCAATCATCTGACCCTAATAGATCTGTTTTCTATACATCGGGAAGGACTTCAAATGAAGCGGCTTTCTTGTACCAATTATTCGTTAGAACATTAGGGACAAATAACATGCCAGATTGTTCTAACATGTGCCATGAATCAAGTGGTAGAGGACTTGGCGAGGCAATAGGTATCGGTAAGGGTACAGTTACGTTAGAAGACTTCAACCATTCAGAATTAATTCTTGTAATTGGACAGAACCCCGGTACTAATCATCCACGTATGCTTACCGCTTTGCGAGATGCAAAACGAAATGGCGCCAAGATAATTCATGTCAATCCATTGCCAGAAACTGGATTGGTTAGATTCAAGCACCCGCAAGACTACATGAAATTGTCATTTGGTAGCGAACAATTAGCAGATATGCATTTACAAGTAAAGATTGGAGGCGATGCTGCACTATTTCATGGATTGATGAAAGTGCAATTAGAACTCGATGCTATCGATCATGATTTCATTGAAAATAGCACCGTTGGTTTTTCTGAATTAGTATCTTCAGTAAAATCGACAAACTGGAGTCAAATTGAACGTGATTCTGGACTGACCAGATTCCAAATCGAAAAAGCAGGCAGACTTGTCGCAAAATCAAATGCTTCGATTTCTTGTTGGGCTATGGGTCTTACACAACACAAAAACGGAGTTTCAGTGATTCAAGAAGTTACCAATCTTATGTTGATGGGAGGGCACATAGGTAAACCCGGAGCCGGTTTGTGCCCTGTTAGAGGTCATTCAAACGTTCAAGGAGACCGAACTGTTGGAATATGGGAAAGACCAAGTGAAGCGTTTCTTGAACGACTTGATTCAGCATGCGGCATTACCAGTCCAAGAGAGCATGGCGTAGATGTTGTCGAAGCGATTAAACAAATGAGAAAAGGTGATGTCGATTTGTTCATGTGCATGGGAGGCAATTTCATTTCCGCAACGCCAGACACAGAATATACTGCTGAAGCAATATCGAAAGTAGGTCTTACTGTTCAAGTTTCAACTAAATTAAACCGCTCACACCTTGTAACAGGAGACGAAGCATTGATCTTACCATGCTTGGGTAGAACAGAAATCGATATCCAAAATTCTGTAGAACAATTCGTTACTGTTGAAAATTCAATGGGAATAGTTCATACTTCCAAAGGAGGCCTAAAACCGGCAAGTATGAATCTGCGCAGTGAGCCTTGGATTGTAGCGTCTCTTGCTTCAATAACTCTTGAAGATGATCGCAACTGGATGGATTTAGTCAATGACTATGACAAAACAAGGAATTTGATGAGTAAAGCACTAGCTGGTTTTGAAAATTATAATGAAAGAGTTCGCTCAGAAAATGGTTTTGCCCTTCCTAATCCTCCAAGAGATAGTCGCTCATTCAATACTCCTGACAAAAAGGCTCACTTCATTTCCCACCAACTACCTGATGTCGAAATTGATGAAGATAAGTATGTAATGATGACAATAAGGTCACACGACCAATATAATACGACGATATATGACTTGCATGATCGCTATCGTGGTATACACGGTAATCGACGAATTATTCTGATGAATGCCAATGACATGGTAGACAGAGGGTGGAAAACAAGGCATATCGTAGACATTGTTTCGCACTTTAACTCTGAAGAAAGGCGTAGTGATGGGTGGCAGGTAGTTGCATATGACATTCCAAGAGGGAATATAGCAACCTATTTCCCCGAAGCCAATGTATTAGTCCCACTAGATTCAACTGCTCATAAATCCAATACTCCTACTTCGAAATGGATAGTATGTAGCCTCCTCGAACCTGGACTCTCAAGTTCCGAGGAGGAGTGATTTTGTCTAAAGGATACTTAGAATTTTTTTCTAGCAACCCAAAGTACCGTAGATTATGGGCTGCTAGCGTAATTTCACTATTGGGTGAATGGTTCAATACAATTGCCCTTTTTCTACTAATTCTAGAATATTCGGGATCTCAGTTTCTGTTAGGGATATTGTTCGCAGTACGAATGTTTTTGTTTGGTATTTCTCAACCAATCAATGGTTTATTGGCAGATAGATTGAACCGGAAAAGTTTGATGTTTTGGTCTAATGTACTTCAAATCGGGCTAGCACTATCCTTCCTTTTAGTGGATGGAGAAGAAGACATGTGGTGGCTCATTACAGTTTCAGGAGTAATGATGCTATTACACGGCGTATATGTCACAGCAGAGCGCGCTGCAGTGCCGAATATTGTTGATGAAGATGATTTAATTACAGCAAATGCGATAGGAAGTGCTTCCTGGTCAACAGCTCT
>CAXGTB010000149.1:0-3769 GCA_964012565.1 uncultured euryarchaeote
GCTTCCCATGTTTCTTTACAAGGACAGTCGATTGGTGACCAAACATCCATGTCGACATCCGGGGCATTTACATTCGTGAATGGACCTCCTTGGTTGACTTGATAGTAAGTATCTGAGCCCATTGGGTATTCGTAGATTTCACCAGAAGTAACATTCGTTCCTGGATACCATACGCCAACTATGTCCAATCCTGCACAAGGTTGGGATGCTGGTGGATAGGAATCATCACAGTGTTCCCAATCACCAGCTGATAGAGTGGGTTCTGAGCCATCAAATGGATTGTCTAAAGCAATCCAAAGCACTCCAGAATTAGCTGGCCACTCGACGACTTCATCTTGGTAGTAGGTTGTAGATACGTCCCAAACAGGTTGACCGTTTGCGACCCATGTTTCCTTACAAGGGCAATCGATTGGTGACCAAACATCCATGTCGATATCTGGTGCACTTACGCTCCAGAATGGACTTCCTGGATTAACTATGTAATAGTTGGAAGTACCAGCTGGATACTGATATACATCACCAGAGGTGACGTTCATTCCAGTTGACCAAACGCCAACAACGTTCAGACCTGCACATGGTTCTCCAGATGGTTCATTCGGAGAACTGCAAAGAACCCATTCAGGATCTACTCCTGGTTCATCTCCAGGTCCTGGAGAAGGTGAAGCGATGTAAAGCATCATTGAACCTGCTGGCCATTCTACAACATCGTTTGGCGAGTATACACCCGATGCCATCCATACATCTTGACCATTTGCGATCCATGTTTCTTCACATGGGCAATCAATTGGTGACCAAACATCCATATCGAGATCAGGGGCATTAACATTAGTGAATGGTCCTCCTTGGTTAACTTGGTAGTAAGTATGCGAATTTGCAGGATACTCGTAGACTTCACCAGAAGTAACGGTAACTGAAGAGTCCCATACTCCAACAACATTCAGACCAGCACATGGCCCGCCGGATGTTTGATTTGGAGAATTGCACAATTCCCATTCAGGATCTACTCCTGGTTCATCCCCAGGACCTGGAGAAGGTGAAGCGATGTAAAGCATCATTGAACCTGCTGGCCATTCAACTACAGAGTTCGGAGTATAAGTTACTGAGGCATCCCAAACAGGTTGTCCATTAGTTTCCCATTTTTCTCCACATGGACAATCTACCGGTGCCCACATATCGTCATCATCTGTTGGAGAGGCAACCTCCAAATCGACTACTCCTTGCCAAATGACTTCGTAGTAATTTTGTGAGCCGGCTGGATACTCATAAATTTCGCCTGTTGAAACTCTAGAAAGTTCATCCCAAACTCCAACATAATCTTGACCACCACATGGCCCGCCAGAGGTATTGTCTTCAGGACCACATAGTTCCCATTCATTTCCGTCTGCCCATGGCTCTCCTGGCTCAACACCAGCAGTGGTTGATGGTGCAATTGCAATCCATATGTCCCCTGATCCGGACGGATGTTCAAGCAGAACTCCGATTGCATATACTGAATTAGCATCCCATACAGGTTGTCCTTTTGCGTCCCAAATTTCTTTGCAAGTGCAGTACTTTTCAGACCATGCATCCAAATCGACACCTGGTGCGCCAACCAATTGGTTGCTTATTCCTTGAGAAACCATGTAGAACATACCAGATTCATCTGGGTACTCGTAAACTTCTCCTGCTGAAACCGTCATTGTGCTATCCCACGCAAATCCTCCGTGGCCGTCAAATTCTTCACACAGATTTGAACTTGGTTGATCTCCGTTACAAGGAGTCCAAAGGTATGAGCTATTAGCACTTCCAGGTTCGACATTACCATGGTCAAATGAGATGTAAAGAGTGTTGGAGCCTGCTGGCCATTCAACAACTGCATTCTGCATATAATTAGCACTTGAATCCCAGACAGGTTGACCACTATCTGCCCAAATTTCCTTACAATCGCAATCCAAAGGCTCGCCCCATGCATCAAGATCTACGCCGGGTGCGCCAACTGTTTGATTGGCCATTCCCGTTCCTACAACTGTGTAGAAGTGGCCTGAGTTTGCTGGATATTCGTATACTTCTCCTTGAGTCACTAGAGTAGAATTTTCCCAAACTGGAGTTGACATATTGACAATCGAGGCACATGAATCTTCACACAGAGCCCAGATGTCTGAACCATCCTGTGGTACGTCTCCAGCACTAGTACCTGCATCCTGTACAATCCAAATTGCACCATTGTAGTTTAGAATCTGCCATGGATCATATGCAGCTGCTGAGTCCCATACAATTCCAGTTGCTTCAGCGATTTCTTCGCAAGAACATGGCCCTGTCCACTTACCTGTTGCGTTAGGCTCGCTTGTTGGACCCGCTGTGGTACTCTGCCAGAAATGGCCCGAACCTGCAGGCCATTCGACTACGTCGTGTAGGTTGTAAGAGGCTGTGCTTTCCCACACTGGGCCTCCTAATCCATCTGATATCCCTGTGAAATTACATGGATTGCTACTACTTTGATTTCCTTGCATACCTGAAGACTGTCTTCCTGATGCTTGTGAGACGTCATCGCTTTCTTGTGTTTCAAAATCAATTTCGTCATTCGAGTAGTCCATACTGTAAACCGACATGTGAATTGTCAATACAGCGATAATTAGCCAACAACTTAGTTTGCGCATACCCTTTGTGGCAATATTATAGGCTATAGCCTTATTCACTACATCGGATTGCTCCGATTTGATAAAATAACCAATTAGGAATTTACAGGAATTAAACTATGTTTTGTCAGTTTTTACTAAACTAAGTATTGTATTCGATTACCGTCACATCACTTATCTGGAAGAAAATAAACATGATGAACATGAAGACTCCTATGAATTTATGATAACGTCTTGATTCACTAAATGCAGCAGCAACTGCGGCACAACCCACTATGAATGGCATTACTGTCATATCGGAGATTAGCGCCTTGCCAAACAAGGAATAGTTTACTGCTGATGATGTGAAAAGAGAAAATGCTACTATCGAGAAAAACGCTTGATGTACAGAATAATAGTGCTTTTCTAAATCGATTACTCCATCATCGGTTGCTTTGGGTAACACTAGTGTTGTGAAGAAATATATCGAGGCTAAATTTGTGACGAGAAACCAATATTGAGCATAATGCCATTCGTTTAGATCGAGTGATAGTTGCCACAATCCCCACCAAGCATAAACGGACCACATCGTCACAGTTACAACCCATAATGAGTTGAGCCAATATGTCTTGACTCTATCTCTAATTTCATACAAATCGGTAACCGCGCGCAATATATGAGATAGGGCCAAACCAAGAATTAGTGAACAAAATATAGTTACAAATTCAAAAGGTGACATCTGCATGGCTATCGAATATGAAGTCCAAACGAAACCCTATAATCAAATTCCATAAATTGCGACAGAAATGTGTTGTTTGTCGGGCCAAATACTAAGCGGTATGAAAATTAATTTTCATTATGGCCAAAATTACATGCCCTCATTGTAGAGAGGTCATAACTATGGCTAAAACTCCTCCTGGTAGACACCAGTGCCCTTTTTGCAAAGATTTTTTTAATATAGCAACCAAAGAAAAATCTGCCCAAATCATTGATAAAACAGAAAGGGGTAATCAAATACAAAATGTCAAAGTAGCTTTTCTTTCATCTTTTGGTGTAGTTTTCGTCATTTTCGGAATTTACGTGTTTTTCTTCGAAGATATTCCTGTATTAGGCCTAGTGCCCTTTTTTTGCGGATTGTACCTCCTTATTCCATTGATGTTTTACAAACAAGATAA
>CAXGTB010000150.1:0-3764 GCA_964012565.1 uncultured euryarchaeote
GCAACATTCGAAACCGGTGGTTTAATCGTAGGATTAGCAACTACAAATGGTGGATTACATGGCGCTATTTCAACCGCCCCTGACGGAACTGTTTACGTCACTCCACGTGTTGCTACTCCAACTGTAATTGTATCCAAGGATAATGGATTTACCTGGTTTGAAAGAACTATGGGAGAGGATGCAGGTACACCCAATCCAAGAAAGAACTCTGAAGTTTCTGCTGATACAGATTCAAACGCATATCACGTTTGGACTGGAGCTGATGAAGGAATTTATCTTGCAAGAAGTATTGATTCAGGAGAAACTTGGGAACAAGAAAGTCTGAGAATAAGTCCCGCTGGAGTTATTTCTACGGCTTTCCCTCAAACCGATGCAGGAGACCCTGGTAGATTTGCTGTGACCTATTTAGGAAGCGAAAATGGTTCACTTTTGGGTGAACCTGACCTTGATGGAAATCCATGGGATGGTAATGGGCACTACGCTCCTAACGAAGTTCATTACCACCTCTATGTCACTTTCAGCCTGAATGCTTTGGATGACGAGCCGGTATTCCACACAAGAAGGCTTACTACAGACCCTGTCCAAGTAGGAGCGATATGTTTGAACAGCGGCGATTGTAGAAGTGATCAAGGTGGTTCAAATAGAAACCTGCTTGATTTCAATGACTTGCATATTGACAGGGAAGGAAGAGTTTTCATTGCAATCGCAGATGGCTGTACTGGAGTTTGTGCAAACGACCCAAGTAACCGAACACCTGCTACGTCTAGAGATAAACTGGGAATGATGTTTATGCTTGATACTGGACCCAGTCTGTATGTCGCAAACGGAATTTTAGAATCGGTGAAACCTAGTTCTGGTGGAGAAGAAATGATGCTTCCTTATACCCCGATGGTAGAGGTAGAAGCAATTAGAGAAGACTAATTTTAGTTCTTCAATTCTTGTCGATATCGACTGCTGCTGCAATATTTGATATCATCCAGCATGATGCTGCTGCTAATTGTAGCCAATCACCGGTTGACATTTCTAAGCCATCGCCATTTGCAAAACCATAGACAAATACACTGATTATCCAACAAAGACTTGCGAGTGTCTGACCTAGCCATTCAAAAGTCATCATTTTTTCTAAGTTTAACACGTCAAACACTCCTGACCACAGCAGGAAAGATCGTCTAGATACATTCCCCATGATTTGTATGCTGCAATAAATTCATCAGTGGCAATATCCAAAGACGATGCTATTGCTTCTGCAACTATTCCGAACCTCTGCCTGTATTTGAAAATAAAGCAGAAAATATGTCCGTCATGGCGAACAGAAGGGCCACATAGATACATCCCTGGAGTGATAGTTGATTCATCCTGCTCAGTCAGGGAGAGGAAGCCATCTGGCCTTTCCTCGAACAGATGAGAGACAAACTTGTGGCCTCCAGCGAATCCAGTTGCAAGTAGTGGACGCATTTTGGATTGGTAAGTCTGACCTTCTTCTGTTGTCACTTCATACAAACCATCTTTTTGAGTGACTGAATAGATTTTTGTTTCAGCAAATAATTCTACATTCTCTTCAAATTGTTCGTCCAAGATGCGCTCATACGAAAACGTAGATAGAGATATACTCGGGTCTGAACTTTCTTCACCCCACGGGCAATTGGCATCGAAAACTTTCACTTTCTTGCCTTTCTTCGCTAAGTGATAAGCTGCATCGATTCCACTCTCATAACCACCAATGATTAGGTAATCATCCCCAGGCAATTCACCGTATTTCTCAACAAGTGAATTGTGAAGGCACAAATCACTACCGATGAATCCCCCTTGAGAAGGATATTGATATTCTCCACCAGCCCACACAACATTTTTTGCAACAAAAGTTGAATCTTCTGTCGTCAATAAGAACTCTTCACCTTTTTTCTCTATACTCGTAATGTTGGTGTTTTCCATAAGTGGGATTTCAAAAAATTCAGCTAAACTTTGCAGATGTTTTGCGTATTCTTGGCCAGTTGGGTGCTCGACTCGCATACTGTATGCTGGAGATACGCCTATAGCAATAGAATTCAAATCAAGCATTCCTATTGAATTGCTTGGAAATGATGGAGTGATGAATCTTGTTTCTGCTGGCCAAGATGCAAAAGATGATCCTACACAATCTCGATCTACTAACAGATAATTCTCGATTCCCGCATGCTGAATTGAAATTGCTACGCCGACACCTGCAGCGCCTGCTCCGACAATAATCACATCATATACGCCATCGCTACCGCCCGAACTTCCGGCCTTCTCAGTAGTGCTCATGCCCTCGGCGGAATGTAATAACAATTTAAAGAAAACTATTAATTAGTGGCGTCCAATTTATTATTACTAGTTCTATAAACTAGGTTTTCTCGCAAGAAAGTGAATCACGTCATCGTAAAACTCTAGGATTTTGCGTGGATTTTGATGACATCACTATCGCCACATTCATGGTCCGCTCCAACGATTCTACGTGTACGTCCATCAACCGCTCTGATGAAACCGTCTCCAAGATCACTATGCACCTTGTAAGCCAATTCCTTAGCTTCTATGTTGTTAGGCACAACAAAGGCATCAGGTAAGACTCGCCCCTCTCCATCTTTCCACGCATTTTCGTCTGCGACTGGATATACTACGATGTGATCTAAGGCATTGAATAATACTCCACTGAGCAATTCCGCAACCCCGGTACCTCCTGCTTCTGCTAGTTTATCTTTCATAGAAGACAAGGCGTTAATTTGAGCCGGATTCAGTTTTGTCTCATCGACGATTTCAAATGATTCTTTACCAGGGGCATATGAGATCATTCCTCCAGAATCCGCTCTGCGTAATGCTAGTTCCATGTCTGCCATTGTAGGCTGTACAATTCCGTTCGATGTGATTGCTTGCCATGGAGTTCCTTTCGCTGAATCCGCTTTATTTGCTGCAATATGAATTGGGAATAATTGGCTTCTTATGTGGCATGATAGAGATCTTACTTTCTCTTCTGACCACATCCATGGAGTGTCTAAGTCTCCCCATTGTGTTCTAAATTCATCCAGTGCTTGCAGAATATGCGGGAGTGTTGCCCCTAATCCCGTGAATCTATCATGCAAAAATGTCGTCAAGCCTTTATCGCCTTCCGCTTGTACTCTACGAGAACCTCGAGACCAACCATCATCAAGAATTCCGTAAATCCAAGAATCCAGTTCTTCGGTAAGGAATGAAGTCTCTTCCTTAAGAGATGATTCAACGTCATCTACAGCAGCAATCGGATTACCTTCGATGTCAGTAAGTCCAGCAGCATCTACAACTTGTATCAAAGCATCACAATTTGCAAGGTCGGATAGGAATGCATTGCCTCTTCCTCGGCCATCTGCAGCACCAGGAACCAATCCTGCAACATCGACTAGAAATGTTGGTACAAGCCGAACAAAGCCTACACAACTTCCCGTCCTAGGCTCGCAAATACTGCCTTTCCTTGGATCGTCTTCAGATACTGGCTCCAAACGCCCGTCCTCTTCAAGGCGAGCGCGTAAATCCTTGCACGGGCAGGGCTGAGGTGCGGCGATGAATGCTACTCCAACATTCGCTTCAATTGTACAAAACGGATAATTTGCTATGTCAACTTTAGCTAAAGTTGCGGCACTGAAATATGTTGATTTGCCAACATTCGGCTTACCGACCAAACCGATGCGCATTGCATCACGCCTTGGTAATTCTCTCAATCAGGTCAGCCTTGGTTCCCGATGTGTCCAAATTCATGGATTCTGCAAGTTCAACCA
>CAXGTB010000151.1:0-3761 GCA_964012565.1 uncultured euryarchaeote
TCAAGGTTTTGTTGAGAGCCATCTACCATCACTGGATCAAAATCAATTCCCAGGGTTGGCCTACCGGATAGGGCAGATTCAATCAAAATCCCTCCTGTGCCACACATTGGGTCGATAACACGACCCTTACTTGTTCCAGCAGCGATGTTAACCGCTGCTCTAGCAAGTCTTGGCTCAAGACTGACTGGCCTGAAAAAGGGTCTTTTGTTTGCCCTCATGGCCGACCATCCATGTTTGCCAGGTCCTTGGCCAATCATCCATCCCCATGCAACATATCCAGCAGAATTGTCAAGTACAACTCCGAACCTTTTCTTCGGATTATCTAAATTGAATGTTGAACCTGCATCGTGAAACATTCCGCCCAGATGCTTCTCAATGTCACGAGTTGCGACTGGAACTTTTCCTTCATGCCTCCAGCATTCAACCGCCATGTCTTCGACTTTTTCAGGAGTAATTAACCCTAGAAATTGTTCGAGCGATTCCCATTTTGCAATACCGCCGCCGACAAGAACGCATTCGCAACCCGCCATTTTGAGAGCATTTTCCCAGTTGCTTTCACCATTGGCAATTAGCAGTCTTCTTGCTTTGGTTCTCTCAATCTCAGAGTTTGAGAACATAGCCTCAGCTTCAGCCCTTGACAGTGCAGGATGCCAGCCGCGCAAGGCAATAATTGCGGTGGGTTCTACGTCCACCCAATCACCTCGTGTAAATCTTGACGGTCTCTTCTCCCCAATTCTCTTCTTCCATTTTAGAGAATGATGTAAGATCGAAATCTGATTGAACTGGTGAAGAATGAATCTCCTTGGATTGAACTAAAATAAATTCATCAACCAAATCTTGATTCAGGAAATGATTGATTGTGGTTGGACCACCTTCAACCAATAATCTTTGAATTTCCAAATCTCCTAACATTTCTAGCATAGCAGGTAGTCCTCTGAAATTATCGCTCAGGTGTTTAGTCTCAACACCATCTGTCAAAATTTTCGAATTTGCTGCAATTCGGTTATTCGGGTCGATTACAATTCGAATCGGTTGCCTTTCACTTTCTACCAGTCGTACGGTTAGAGATGGATTGTCTCTAATCACTGTATTAGCGCCTACTAAAATTGCACAGGAATCCTTGCGTAACTCGTGAACACGCCTAAGGCATTCTTCACTAGTAAACCGGCCAGCCTCTTTAGATAAGTCATCAACAGAACCGTTTGCATCAACAGCAACCTTGACAGTAACAAATGGGCGATGGTTTTCACACCAATGCAAAAATTCGCGCATCTGCTCTGCAGCTTCTTTTTCTAAAAGTCCACTTTCTACACTTATTCCAGCATTTTCCAAAACTGTAATTCCATTGCCGCGCACCATTGGATTAGGGTCTCCGTGAGCGATTACAACCTTACTTACCCCTGCCCAAAGAAGGGCTTCAGTACAAGGAGGTGTTCTTCCAAAATGGTTGCATGGCTCCAATGTAACATAGGCTACAGCACCATTTGTGTTGTGACCTTTTTCCTCTGCGTCGTGAATTGCCATTTGTTCTGCATGTAGTCCACCTAGATGGTCGTGCCATCCTTCTGCGATTACTACTCCTTCCTTGACTAAAACGCATCCAACCAATGGATTGGGCCGAACATTACCCCTTCCTTTTTCGGCGACATCAAGGGCGCGGCGCATGTGTTCACGCTGGGCCGCACTCCAAGTCATGTGCTGGGCTGATTAGGCATCAGACATGAGTTCATCGCTTTCTAGTGACAATAGCATTCATGTCTTCAACACATACTACACCAACTAATGGGAGTAATTCACTGCATTGTAAATCCGGCCAGCAGGGACCATACATGCGGGAAAAAGTGGCCTTCTGTATCTGGAAAATTAGAATCGAAAGGGTTCGAAGTAGTAACTCACATGACAGAGAGAGTTGGTCATGCCAGCGAAATAGCGTGGAAATTACGTAAGCAAGAGGTTGAGGGGCCCATTGTAGCAGTTGGTGGCGATGGAACAGTCCATGAAGTCGCTAGTGCGTTGCGAGGCAGTGACATTCCTCTAGGAATACTTCCACTGGGATCTGGAAATGATTATGCAATTACACAAGGGATTTCTCGTAGTAATGTGGATGATGCAATCGACGTACTCATCAACGGAGTCGATCGACGATGTGCAGCATGGCGTTTAGAAGGATTTCCAGCCACCAGCCAAGGCGACTACCCTTCACCGAAATCCAATGAATGGGACGGGCCTGCTAAACATTCTGACAGAGTAGTCAGGTGGGTATTCTTAGAAACGGATGCAGGAATTACAAGTGCTATTTCTAGGGCTAAATTGTCTAGGGCAAAATGGATCAAGGGTAACAAGAAATACACCTATCTAGGAATAACAACAATTCCATTTTGGAAAAGAAGGAAAGTCTGGTTGAAGTTAGATGAAAACGAAGGAGAAATTCTTGATTTCACAATGTTTGCTGCCACGACCGGAGAAACATTTGGCGGCGGATATCAGGTCTGTCCAGGAGTTACGCCACTTGATGAAGAAGGCTCAATCGTTTTTGCCCCACGACTTTCACGAATCAAAATGCTCTCTCTTATGGGCCCAATCAAGAAAGGAAAGCACGTCGGCAAATGGGGTATTACTCAGCAAAAGGCGAATCGAATCGAGATAAAGCCGGTGGATACTAGCGGTAATATTTGTGAAAAACCATTGCCATTATCGACTTGGGTTCAGGCAGATGGTGAACCGGTCATAGTTAGTCCAGCAATTTTAGAATGGCATACAGAACAACTTTTGGTTCGTGGTGCGAAAAATGTACCTTGGGCTTAGAATGAGAAGTCACTAAACTCTTCATCATCAGCTACAGATGCCCGTTTGTTTTCCACTACTGGTTCAGGTTCAGGCTCAGTCACTTGAGAAGCTCTCTTTTTTACAGCCCTTCGCCTAACTGGTTTACTTGCTTGTGTTGGTTCTGCAGCCTTAGTGGGTTGTGTTGCTGATGAGCGAGACATAGATGCTGAGAAATGTCCTCTTTTAGCAGGTTCAGGCTGGCTCGAAACAACTCCTGCAGATGGCATTGGCGAGTTGGAAATCTCGGGAATAGATGTAACTGCAGGCGCTGAGGAATCCATGTCTTTGGCTTCATTAGTAACAACTACAGAATTACCCCCGCCGAATGTCTTTGGCCCATCATCATCAGTATCCGATTGCAGAACACTATCCAGGCTGAAACCAGAAATTGCAACATCCTCTTGTTTTGATTTCTTTTTAGGAGGGGGCGAGGATTTCTTTTGCTTTGCAGCACGATCCGCAGGGCTCTCGAGCCCATCTTTCTTTGATTTTCTTAGGTCCTTTTTCATTTGAACAGCCTTAGCGAAACCTTCTCTTCCCAGCAAAGCTTCAGCAGTTGCTCTTGCACCTTGTCGAATGACCATTGTTGATAGGATGAATAGACCAACACCGCCGCCAACTCCTACTATCAAGAAGAATAGGATAAATGTCCAGCCTCCGAATATGTCTGTGTCTCCTAAGGAGTACTCATCATCGTCCTCACCATCGATGCTGACAACACCTTGTTCGGTTTTGATATTTGTAACAACCATGCCGTGGCCTTGCCCTTCAAGTCCACAGGTTTCGCTTGCAACGTTGCCCAATTCATTTCCACTCAAAGCGTAGCCAGTTAATTCAATTGGCTGGTGCCAGTGTTCGAGTACGTTCAGACCATCAGCAATGTTTTCTGAAGCGGGAATTATTCCAATTACTTCCCACTCTTCTTCATTATCTGT